>CAZODB010000215.1:0-3699 GCA_964578425.1 uncultured Herbinix sp. | reverse complement strand
CCTATAACAATGGGGGCTAAAAACCCTAAAATTATCTCTATTAAATTCACAAACTCCCAAATAACATTAACGAATAAAAAGCTAGAAAACTGTAATCTTAGTATCTTAGTAAGCAGCGCAGCCACTATAATTACATTGGCAGCTCCTATTGAACCTCGCTTCTCATGGGTTAAATCCCAAAAGCCATCTAATGGATGCGTTATTACATATAAGGAATAACGAAGAGTGGTACCTAAGTGTCTCAATTTATTAAGCCTATTATCTGAAATCAACCTCGATGATATCACTTTCATTCTGCACCCACCTCTCTTCTAATTTTTTTAACCTTACCTATTACAACTGGTACCGTAATTATCAAAAAGAATGATGTAAAAATCCATGTTATATTTTCTTCTATCCATTCCTTACGATATAATTGGAATGCTTTAGAATAGTTGATTCTATCATATGCAAACTCAAAATATTCCATAGCCTCTTTATATCTTTCCTGCCTTAGTAAGGACCGGCCAATACCTATATAAGCCATATCATAATTGCCGTTAAGCCTTAATACTTCTGACCAATAATCTGCAGATAGGTCATATTGGCCTAGGGAGTAGCTCATTATACCATCGTTTATTAATTTGCCATATTCGGTCAAGGTATAAAACGTTATACCTAAATTACGTGAGTCTAGTACAAGCAAGTCATTGCCCATATGGTCAAGAGCCGTAGGAAACTGTTGATAACCAAGCCTATTACCTATACTACCAAATGCATATAATAGATTACCTTGATAATCATATCCGAATATCCTACCTCTTGATCTGTCTATCGCATAATAAGTATCATTATCTAATATCGTAATATCAATAAGTTTTGAGGCTCCTGACACACCACCAGCAGTTTCCCACCATTGATCTCCTATAGGTGGCAAATATCCATTCTTGACCAATATATCTGTTCCCATAGAATTAAGCTTACGGATGGGTTTTGCATCATCACTACGTAGTTGATGTTCCTCGAATACGGAATTTGTGGCATACAAGAACCCGTCCTTATCAATTGCTACATTATTATATTCAGTTGGAACAAACTGGGCCAATTGAGATTTCTGCTTTTGTGTTGATAGTAGCTTCCATATATAGTCAGTAAAGCTAAATCTAACCTCACTAGCCCCCATATATCCGATGAATATGCCTTCTCTATCGTATTGCAGATAGCCCTTATTATAGTTTCTAGCTAGTACAAAACATCTTCCAGCATTATCTACGACTAATTTAGTTGGTAGGAAATCTGACGCTAGGTCAACCGTTTGATCAGTAGGGCGTGCTATCAATTTAACTAATTGATAATCTGAGTTTAAGTGGATAACCCTTTGGTTGTTTGTATCCGCTATATATAAGTCGCCTGTCTCTGTAACGAAGATATCATGTGGTTGAGAAAATGTGTTAATCTCTACATCTCCGCCAAATTCATAGATTTGATCTATTACATTTATTTTGTTATTTTCATCTCTTTCTAGAACTACTATCCTTTGATTACCTGTATCACATACATAGATACGATTATCTCTTACATAGAGTCCCTGGGGATTGTTAAAATCTCCAATACCAAGCTTTGATCCTGTCACGGTTTCCTGTGCACTATAGGCATCTGGTGATTCTCTTTCAACCTCCCAGTAATCATAAGTGTAAGTATAGACCGTTCTTTCAGCCTTAACGGTTGCAGACGGAAACAGTACTAAAGCTACGAAAAAGAAAATAATAGGTATTAACTTTTTTCCTCTCATTGTTTCCTCCTCAATCTTTTATACCAGAGCTTGCCATAGTCTCTAATATATTACTTTCTGCTATAATGAATACCGCAATAGGAACTATCATCATTACTAAAGAAACAGCTGCTCCCACTCCTGCTCTAGCTATACCACCACTAAGTATCTGTTGAAGAGCATAGGGCAGAGTCTTTAATTCTTCAGAATATATAAAGTTTGAAGCTTTTGTATTCCATAGACCCTGAACAGAAAAAATCATTAGTGTTAACCATGCAGGTTTTACTACGGGTAAAACGATTCTACTAAATATTCGCCATTCCTTAGCACCGTCTATTTTGGCTGCTTCTAAAAGCACATCCGGAATACCCTCCATGTATTGCTTCATTAGGAACAATCCCATGGGTGATGCAAAGGATGGAACAATGATAGCCCAATATGTATCAACCCACCTAATCTTAGACATAATCAAGTAATTGGGGATTGCAGTTACATAACCGCTAAACATTAATGCTACTATGACTAAGTTAAAAAATGCTCTTCCACCCGGAAATTCGTATTTTGCTAAAACATACGCACCCATCGAAGAAATTAATATATGTCCTGCTGTACCTACTGTTGTAATAAATACTGTATTAAAGAAGTATCTTGTAAAGGGTACCCATGACTTACCCATAATAACTAATAAATCTTGAAAGTTATCCATGGTCGGGTTTTTAACAAATACTCTAGGCGGATAGATAAATATCTCATCCAAAGGTTTAAAAGCACTATTAATTGCATAAACCAATGGGAAGGCCATAAATAATCCGAAAAATATTAATATGAAATTTATTCCCAAATCTCCTGTTAAGGAACGATTTGGCTTACTTCTTCTAATGCGCAACTTCTTCTTCATCGCTATCTTCTCCATATTCATCTACCTCAAGTTCCTACACGGCGTAAGAATGCTTGGATTACCTTATTACATAAAATCATAGTAATGAACAGAATTGTTGCTATAGCTGCGGCATAACCCATCTCGAATCTTACTGAACCATAATCGATTAAATGCGTTACAACTGTTTGAGTCGCATAGTCCGTACTCGGGAAGCCGGTCAGCGCCATTGGAACGTCAGCAACACCAAATGATTGTGTAATAGTCATAACTGCACCAAATAATAGCATTGGTTTCATATTAGGTAATGTAATATACCATAACTCTTGCCAGCGATTTTTAATACCATCAATATATCCTGCCTCATATTGAGACTTATCAATACCCTGCAGTCCTGCTACGAAGGCTAAGAAGCCCGTGCCAAGACTCATCCACAGTGTAACTATGATTACTATGGTCAACATATACTGAGGATTAACTAACCATAATATGGGCTGGTTTATAATTCCTAGATTAAGCAAGAATGCATTTATATATCCATATGCATCTCCAGAGAATATAATTGACCATATTAGGTAAACCTGGCCTGATATTGTCGGAGCATAAAATATTACTACTGCAAAGGCTTTTAAATATCTAGGTAATTCATTAATGAACCATGCAAATATAAATGCGGCTAAGTAACCAATCGGTCCTGTTATCACTGCAATTAAAAATGTGTTCTTAACAGCGATTAGAAATACATCGTCAGCAAGTATTAAATTAATATAGTTTTGGATTCCTATAAACTTTGCTGGCTCCAATACGTTATAATATGTAAAACTTAAGAACACGGAAGCGACTACTGGTAGAATATAGAACAGAAAAAACAAAGAAGCATATGGTGCAAGGAAGAAATAATATGTCTTTGATTTTTTTGCTATTTTCCATGAAATAGACGCATTTCTTTTCTTTATTTCAATATAGCTTTTTAATACTGACATCACTTTATCCCTCCCATCATTTTTCATCAAGTCCAAATTCTATGCGTTTCTTTTCTATCTCTTCATTAATTGTTCTTCCATAATCTAAT
>CAZODB010000214.1:0-3701 GCA_964578425.1 uncultured Herbinix sp. | reverse complement strand
GAAGATGCGGTTGGCCTTTCTTCTTTTTAATTCAGTGGCCACATCCAGCATACTTTCTCCAGAGGAGATCATATCGTCCACAATTAATATATCCTTACCCTCTATATCGATACCCAGGAATTCATGGGCGACGATAGGATTGCGACCGTTAACTATCCTTGTATAGTCGCGTCTCTTATAGAACATACCCATATCAAGACCCAATACATTTGCAAAATACACGGCTCGTCCCATTCCACCCTCATCAGGACTTATGACCATCATATGATCTAAATCCATCTTTATGTCGGGTACATTCTTCAAAATGGCTTTAATGAATTGATAGGTTGGCTGGACAGTTTCAAGACTTTTTAAGGGAATGGCATTTTGTACTCTGGGATCATGGGCATCAAAGGTAATAATGCTTTCTACTCCCATATTGGTCAGCTCCTGTAATGCCAATGCACAATCTAAGGATTCTCTGGAATTGCGTCTATGCTGACGACCCTCATAGAGATAGGGCATAATGACGGTAATTCTTCTGGCCTTACCACCAGCTGCCGCTATAATACGTTTTAAATCCTGATAATGATCATCTGGTGACATGTGATTTTTATGCCCGCAGACAGTATAGGTTAGGCTGTAATTAGTTACATCAACCAGTAGGTATAGGTCATATCCACGAACTGTTTCCTTAATCTGACCCTTAGCCTCTCCAGTGCCGAATCTGGGGCAGCAGGCATTAATCAGGTAATTATCTCTCTGATAGCCTGTAAATGATAGGGTTTTTGTGTGCTCGCTCTCTCTTAAGTCACGCCAGTACGTTAGATAATCATTTACCTTGTTACCAAGTGTATTACTGCTTTCAAGTGCAATAATACCTAGGGGCCCGATAGGAATAGTTTCAACAATCTTATCATGTTTTGGCATTACATGTCCCTCCGTATAATATAATGTTAGGTAGCAATCATAAAAGTTATATCATTAATGAAATATTAAGTCAAGACACTTAATATTATGTTCATTTTATTATTCCACCAATCGCCTTATGTAGACGAATGTCTTCTCCGACGATTCGTCTTATGCAGTAATTGCTGATAATCCTAGAATAGATTCTTTCGCTATAATTCGCATTAAGACTATCTAAGGATAGATTGGTTGATATTAAAGTGGATTTCTGTCGTAGAAGCCGCTCATTTATAATCAGATAAAGCTGTGATGTTGTAAATGAGTTGCTAAGCTCGGTTCCTAAGTCATCAATTATCAGCATATCGCAGTCTAATATATACTCAAATTGATTTGCAGCAGCCAAGGTGTTCGCCGCATCTTTACCAAATTTATATTTTTCCAGGATGTCAAATAGTCTAAAGGCGGTTAGGTATATTACAGTATGGCCTCGATCTAACAATTCCTTTGCTATACAATTGGCTAAAAAGGTTTTACCAACACCAGTATTACCAAAAAACAAAAGGTTCTCATGCTTCTTATCAAAATGTCGTATGAAGCTTTTGCAGCCTGCAACTATTTTTTGCATATTAGATAGGGGAGATAAGCCGATGCTTTCATCAATATAATCGTCAGAATAATACTTAAAAGAAAATTTGCTAAAATTCTCGCGATCCAATACAGTTCTAATATTTGATCCTTCATAAATCATATCTGCTATAGCCTGCTTAAAGCAGTTGCATTTCTCATTATCGATAAAGCCAGTATCATTACATCTGTTGCAATGATACTGCATATGAAGAAAATCCTCAGGGTAGCCATTTTCAATAAGAAGCTGCTTTTGAAGCTCTCTAAGTCTTGTGGTACTGTCCTTTAATTCCTCCAGGGCCTCAGTATTGCCAAACAAAGCCAATCTGCCGGACTGGGCTGATAAGGATATAAGCTCATCTTCAAGCTCCTTAAGTCTTGGTATGGTTTCATAGGCCTCCTGTATGCGCTTATCCAATTCGTATTTATTATTAAGTCTTAACTGGTCGTACTCACGTAAAATCCGGTTATACTGATCATTCTTAAGAGCCATCTACTATCTCCTTTGTTGCATTGTGATAGGCCGGGATGTTTGGAACCAGACCCTACAATCCTTTATTGATAAGCTTACGTTCTAGCTCGGCATAATCCTTGGCGGTGTAAGTCCTTTGAGGAAACTGATTAAATCTATTTGATGCTTGTTTGGCAATCGGTGTCACCTTGGAATTGATTTTGCCCTTGGCGAATTCCTCATCTAGCCTTGCGATATCAGCCTTGCCCTTAACACTCTTTTTGAACCAGGTCTCCAGAATCTTGTCCGCATATTTGAAATCAGGCTTCCCGGTTCTAAGAATTGTACGATTACATGCCTCTGTAATAATATCATCTGTAAATGTGAATACCTCCACCCATTTCGTGATATATTGTCTCTCTATCTGGCCGGGAGCTCTGTTTAGACCAAAGGCCTTGTTCACGTTATTAAAATGCTCATTATAAGTGACAGTAGCCTCTCGTGCTTTTTCCTCTGTATCTATGCCCTCCTTAGCCCAGGTCAAAGCAACAGCTTCTATGTAGGAGGGGTTCTTCTTGTTCCTAGAGACACAGTATTCATATAGATACATTATAAGCTCGGATGAAAAGTGTAGCTCTTCATAAAGATATAAGATTAGCTGTATATCCATGGGCTTTAAAGGTCTGTCAAGATAAATCTCTACTATATGCATAGCCCATTTTATCTCGTCATTGCCTGTAAGCTCAGTGATTTTCTTTTGAGAATATCGTTGCCTGATGGCAGGCTCCTTTGCGGTATGTATGCTAACAGCGATTTCATCTAGCTCAGTATCTACATCATCAGTCTGAATATCATCAGTCTGACTATCATCGGTCTGATTGTCATTGGCTGTGGTGCTTACTGCAGAGCTATTTAGATTAATCATGTGAATTGCTGTGAGTTCCTTCTGATAATTTCTTTCTATCCTAAGTAATTTCTGCTTTTCCCAATAATTCAAGGCGCGAATAATATCTTTTTCAGTATTATCCAAGTGGTCAGCAATGGTTGAAATTGCAAATTCTAGATTATTATTACTAAAGCTGCGCAACAGGTATAGATAAACCTTCACATAAGCCCCGTTCGCAGATGGCATAAAAAGATCAATAAAGGTATTCGGGACGATTGTGACGTCAGAAATACCTTCTGTATTTAAAGAGATTTTATTCAATTATAACCCATCCCCCTTCTACGCTATATTACACTATAACCTGCTTCTTGTGGATAGTATAACACAAGTTAAAACAGAATGAAATAGGCTGTTTTTCGCTAGTTTTGGGGAGTTTGGACCATGTGGATGATGTTGACAATGTGGATAAAAAAAGTTTTCGATATGTAAAAATATGTATTTAATGATAGAACCATTTGTTATAGAGGGTTTATTTGCGAGAAGAATCTATTATTGTAGAATGTATTTGAGGCAAAATAAAATCCACAGCATTGGTTAACATAAAATGTTGATAATGCTGTGGATAATGTGGATAAACTACAGTCCTAGTAAGGATTCGCCCACAATTACAATATCTCCGGCTCCCATAGTTATCAACAAATCGCCGTTAATACAATTTTCTAGTAAAAAGGACTCAATTTCATCAAAGCTAGGAAAATAATAAGCTTCCTTATTTAATTTATTTAACTCTCTCAGTAGATCCAGTGAAGAGATATCACCGGGGTTTTTTTCTCTTGAAGCATAGATATCTGC
>CAZODB010000213.1:0-3704 GCA_964578425.1 uncultured Herbinix sp. | reverse complement strand
TAATAAAAGAGCTAAGACGCCAGCACCCCGAGGCTAATATCGTGGCTATAGACTATGACCCAGGAGCCAGTGAGGTTAATCAGCTAAACCGTATCAAGCTGATGCTATCCACTGCAGTAAAGAATATGAATGAAAGCCCAGGAGAGTAAATACCCGTGGCTAGACTTTCACTAGCTAGATTAGTGTCATGCCTGATAGACTTTAAAAAAGGGACTGTGCTAAGAGTAATATGATGTTACTTTGCACAACCCCTTTTATTAACTAATACTACAGCATCCGAAATACAGCAGTAATCTGCATCTCATGGTCCACACATTCAGCAAAGATATCACCATGCATTTTAAGCATGAGCTGGCGACATATGTATAAGCCTAGACCACTGCCACTATTATTACCTATGTTAGAACCTCTCCAAAAGCTATTAAATAGATATGGAAGCTCATTCTTTGATAAGGAGAGACCGGTATTAGTAACGGTGACTAGACGGCAGTCTTCCTCACTTGCTATGCTAATACCAATACGCCTTCCGTCACCGTATTTTATGGCATTTTCTATGATGTTTTGCAGCACCTCAATCGCCCTGTCTAGATCCCCACGAAGCAGACAGTTGCTATATTTCTCTATCTGAAATTCAATCTTTAGAACATCTAGCTTTTCAGAGTAGTAGAACTTTATCTTGTTCATTAGGTCTTCTAGATAAATCTCTCCATTATTAACCTCCAAACTCAGAAAGTCTTCGCTTGAGGTCTTTATAATGTCTGAAACATAGCCTTCTATCTCGTCTGCCAGATTATTAATATTTTGCGCTATCTGTGTCCTCTTCTCCTTACTATCATACAGGTTCTTAATAAGAGCCTTTGAATATAGCTTTATGGCGCTTAAGGGAGTCTTTATGTCGTGGGATAAAGATAGAACAAGGGTCTTTCTCTCCTTTTGCATGTCAAGGTCTTTTTGCTTTTGCCGCTCTAGCTTTTCTCGCAACAAATCAAGTCCCCATACAAACTTACCAAAGTAACGACTCTTACTCTCTTTGAGTCCAATATTTAGATTACCCCTTGATAGCTCATATGGAATATTCTTAATAACATGAAATGGCTTTAATATATTGTTTTTGATATAGATAAGTACAAGCATAACTATAATAAATATAATGCCTAGGGCAATATTCATCCCAATATGTACCTGCTTGTAATCTTCATTCCCCTCAGATTTATAATCAAAACGATAAAAATCTCCAGATATCCATTTGATTACATAATCACTGCCCTCACCCTCAAAAAATTCTGTATCAGTAAGCTCTCCCTCATACTCAAGGACAGTCAGCTTACTGATACAGCTATTATTATCAAGATTAATGCTATCAATACCTTTTTGCTCTATCTCGTTTTGAATTCGGTTTATCTCTACCCTGTAGGTTCGATAATCTTCTTTAGAACCAATAGTAATAATAAAATAATTGCTAGCGACTATAAGAGCGACGAATACCATAACCACTATGACAAATACTTGATTCAATCTCTTCATAGGTAATCCCCTCTACATCAGCTATTCAAAACGATATCCCACTCCCCAAACGGTTATTAGTCTCTTTGGGTTTTTAGGGTCTTCCTCTATCTTTTCTCTCAGCCACTTAATATGTACTGTTAATGTCTGTGGCTCACTAAAGCTGTCATAGCCCCATATTTTATTAAAAATCCATTCCTTCTTAAGTGTCCTTCCTTTGTTCTCCACCATAAGAAGCAATAAATTAAATTCCTTGTTAGTCAGAGACAGCTCCATATCGTTACAATATGCCAGACCTTGTATCCTATCAAGCCTTATGTTTCCATCAATCAGTTTATCGCTATTATAGCTTCTCTTAAAAATGCCCTTAATTTTAGCTAATAATATGTCAACATCATAGGGCTTTTCTATATAGTCGTCCGCACCAAGAAGTAGACCGTTTATTTTATCCTCTTTACCTACCTTGGCGCTTACTACTATAATAGGTGTATTATATTTCTCCCTGATTTTACTACATACAGCAAACCCATCGATACCAGGGAGCATAATATCAAGCACTAATAGACGTATGGTCTCTGCGCTAAAGCAGGCTAACGCTTCCTCGCCACTTTCCACAAGTTGCACGCTATATCCCTCTGCCTTAAAGAAATCTCGCAGGAGATTACCAAGCTCTTTATTGTCTTCGACTATAAGTATATCGGTCATATCACATAGTACCTCAAACTTACCAGCCCATTTCCATAAGCCAGTTATTAAGCTCTCTCTCTCGTTCTGTAGGGCGAATGTCGCTTCCAGTATTATCTAAATTATACTCTCCCTTTATATTTCCGTCAACTATATACAATATTCTTGAACACTTGGCTGCAACCTTTACATCATGGGTCACTAGCATTATGGTAGTTCCCTCTAGGTTTATCTTTATTAATTCAGACATAACCTCATCTGATGCAGTGCGGTTAAGTGCTCCTGTCGGTTCGTCAGCAAAAATCATCTTAGGATTATTAATCATGCTTCTGCAGATACAAGCCCTCTGGAGCTGCCCACCAGAGACCTCATTTATGTCATTGTCTGCAATCTCTATAATCCCTAGCTTACGCATTAGATCCTGTCCCCTTTTTACTATCCTTTTTCTGCTTTCATCACCTTTTTTTGACTGATAAGCAGGAAGAATAATATTATCAAGTACAGTTAGATTCTTAAGCATATACATCTGTTGAAAGATGAATCCCATATCATCAAGCCTTAAATCTGCCAGCTCATTTGCATTCAACTCACCTATGTTTTTCCCATGAAACATAGAATCTCCTGCGGTTATACTATCCATTCCTGATACTGTATAAAGAAGTGTTGATTTGCCCGAACCAGAGGGACCCATAACAGCCACCATCTCCCCTTCTTTTATAAAAAAATCCACATTTTTTAATACGTTATTTTGACGCTTATTAACTATATAGGTTTTACATAAATTCTTTGCCTCAAGAGCATTATTCATGATTATCCTCCTCTTATTCAATATTATGAGTCTCCTGAGCAGAAACCCTTCTTATCTGTAGTGCTGTGATAACACTTGCAATCAAGGTTAATGCTAATATAAGCAATGGGTAGAACACATATACCTCCAAGGGCTTAATTACAAATTCTATATAACTTGCACCCATCATCTCAAAGCCTTTACCTGTTGAGATCTGTGATATAGGATTAGATAGTATCGCACCTAGTACCATGGAGATAATAAGTACGATTCCTATTCGAAGCACCTGCCAACCTATTATGGCACTATCTCTAAAACCAGTACTCTTAAGTAACCCGATCTCTGCCTTCTCCTTAATTATAAAGGTTTTTACCATAAGGATTGTAACAAGAATATTTATTAGTACTATAACTCCTACTATAAGCCGTTTCGTTCCCTCCAGCGATCCCGTAATATCCCCTAAAAAATCTTCTATATATTCATCTCCGCTTTTTACAATAAGGCCCGAATAAATCTCCTTAATCTTATCCAAATACTCTTCTTCCCCATCCTCTGACAGATCATCTATATATTTGATCTGTATAGGGAAAATCCCGGTTATATTATGATAATTAAGATCTTCTTTTTCAGAAAAGCGTATACCTACCCCTAGATTATTCAAAGTCTGATAAATTGCAGTTACCATATATTCCTTCTCTGTATTAGTTGAATTACCTGTATTTATCTTTAC
>CAZODB010000212.1:0-3704 GCA_964578425.1 uncultured Herbinix sp. | reverse complement strand
CCTTCCGATTTAGCGGCATCTGCTAGTGACTTATGAAGGGATTTAGGCATTCGAAGCTTAAAATTACCAGAGTATTCATTGGTTGTTTTTGGAGCAGGTATTTCTATGTTTTCAGCTAGTGCTGTTTCAATCCAAGCTTTTTTAGCATCTAAGGATAGATGGATAGCCTCTTCTAAAGTATAACCGGTTGAGAAACATCCTTTCAAATCAGGATATTCGACGAAGTAAGACTCATCATCTTCTTGGACAACTACTAGAGGATATCTTCGTTCAAGATAGTACTTAAGATCTTTCATGACTAATCACTCCTTATCTATTAAACCTATAAGGTATAAATTGACAAAGTATTTCCGCTGTAATATGATAAATGGGAATAAAATTGTAAACAAGTTTGAGAATGAAAAGACTAGGTTCAACATATAGCACCTTAAATCTGTTGAGAATAAATATTATTATATACACTATGAATAGGAGAGATTAATTTGAATAAAAAAGTTGACTATAAAAAGGATTTCAAACATTTATATTTACCGAAGACGTCACCAGAGGTAATAGAAGTACCGAGCATGTCATTTTTAATGATAAATGGATCAGGGGATCCTAACGGAGAGGATTTTGCTAAAGCAACAGAGGCTTTGTATAGCTTAAGTTATGCAGTAAGGATGTCATACAAGAAGGATGTCGTACCAGTGGGGTATTATGAATATACCGTTTTTCCCCTAGAGGGTGTATGGGACTTGCTAGATTACTCAAAGCCTGCGACCGATAAAAGCAATTTTAAGTACACGATTATGATACGACAGCCTGATTTTTTAACAAAGGAATTGTTTAGTCTGTTTCTAGAACAGACTAAGAAGAAAAAACCGAATCCATTTCTTGATAATGTGAGATTTGAAGATATGGAAGATGGGTTATGCTGTCAAATGATGCATCTTGGAAGCTATGATGATGAACCGGAAAGCTTTGCTCGTATGGAAAAGTTCTGTGTTGAGAATGGGTATGATAGGACAAGCAAGACTCATAGAGAAATCTATTTATCTGATCCCCGCAAGGTTGAACCATCAAAGCGGAAAACAGTATTAAGATTCTCTGTAAATCAATAAAACTAATTCATACAAAAGAGGAGTAGCCCAAGATTGTAGAATAAATAATGTTTTAGGAGGTGGTTGGCTAATGAATGAAAAGCGTAATGCTGCCGAGCGGGCAGTTGATTATATATATGATGGTATGATTGTAGGTTTGGGCACAGGCTCAACCGCTTATTGGGCAATACAAAAACTGGGATCTAAAGTTCAAGAAGGGCTTAATATCAAAGCAATTGCTACATCTATTCAGTCAGAGGAGCTCGCTAATAAACTAGGAATTCCTATAATCACATTTTCTGAAATCAATGAAATTGATATTACAATAGATGGAGCTGATGAAGTAGATCCTAACCTCCATATGATTAAAGGTGGCGGGGGAGCACTCTTAAGAGAAAAGATCGTTGCTGCAGCCAGTAAACAATTCATCGTTATTGTTGATGAAAGTAAATTAGTTAACTGCCTAGGAACATTTCCTTTACCCATCGAGATTGTCAAATTCGGATTCGAGATAACTATAAAGAGGCTTCAATTGTTAAAGTGTGAGCCTAGATTGAGAAAGATAGAAAACAAGGTATACGTTACAGACAATGACAACTACATTGTCGACTGCCATTTTAATAGAATAGAAAAGCCTGAAGAACTACATAACAGGCTTAATTTGCTTCCAGGTATTGTGGACAATGGTCTATTCGTGAATATGACGAGAAAAGTAATTGTTGGTTATCGTAATGGAGATATAAAGGAACTTGAGAAATAATCAGGGAAAGGACATTATTATGAGAATACCGGCTATTAAAGAGAACTGTTTTATTGAGGCGCAATAGTTAATATGGAGGGTAAAATGAAAGCAATATGCATTATTGGAAGTCCAAGATCGAATGGAAGTACAGGTATTATAGTTGATAAAATCATTGAAGGCATGAAAGAAGCAGGTATTAATTCTACTCGATACTGTCTGGGAAATATGGATATTAACTTTTGTTTTGGTTGTAAAAAGTGTTATGAAATTGAAGGAATGTGTATTCAAAAAGATGATATGAATGTTATAATGAATGACATGTTTGAAGCAGATATCGTGATAATTGCTTCTCCATCTTATTGGGGAGATATAACTGGTCAGTTAAAGGTGTTTTTCGATAGGTCGACACCCTATGGAGATACAAACGAGAATAGAATAAGCTTCCCTACTGGTAAGAAAGGTATCTCTGTTGCGATTAGGGCTGGACAAACGGATAGAGAAAATCTACATATTATTGAATCGATTGAACATTATTATGGACATCTTGGAATCAAACCTATTGGAAGTGTTTCAATAAGAGGGGTTGATACAGTCGAAGATTTATATAGACAAAAAGATAAAATATCCGAAGCATATGAGTTGGGTAAGAATATTAGACAATTATGCTAGGATTTTTGAGAGGATGATTATATTATGTGCGTCCCAAATAGCGAGTATGGTCATAATGTGTGGTTGCTATTACGGCAGTTCAAGCACGCAGCGGGATTGTGTAGAATCGAATCCAATATCTAAGAGGCAGGCAGAAAAGGCTGGCTTTAAGTTTTTTAAAGATAATGATGTCTATTGGTTCGATATATAGAGAAAAACATAACAAAAGGAGAGAAAAAGATGGATAAATTATTAGTTGTTCCTTATGATTCCTCAATGTTACAGGAATGTATAGACCTATACCAGGACGTCTTCTCGAAGGAACCATGGTTAGAAAATAGTAATAGAGATGATGTTGAGAGACTTTTCTTAAATTTTATGGATGGTAATAAATTCATTGGATATGTGGGCAAATCTAATGACAAGATTATTGCTGTTTCAATTGGCTTTCTTAAGCCTTGGATAAAAGGAGAAGAATATTACATCGATCAATTTTATGTTGATTATAATTTCCAAGGAAAAGGTATTGGCACACTTTTTTTGAGCAATATGAAGGAATGTTTGACAGAAATAAATATTCATGCAATTATTTTAGCTACTAAAAAAGGATTTCCTTCTTATAATTTCTATTTAAAAAATGGCTTTTTTCAAATAGATGATTTGTGTTTTTTAGGTAGTAGATTTTAATTTTATGAAGGAACATGATGTTGAGGGAATGAGTGTTCCATACTATATGTTTTTCTTGCCAAATGAATTTTTTACAGAAATCAGCAGGCCAATGATGGTATTAGTAGGAATTGTTATAATGATTTTCTGGTCCCCTTTGTTCGTAGAATTGCGAAGACTAACCAATTCTGTATGGCCATGTGTTATATTGCATGCAATGGAGGATGCAGTACCTACTTTGCTATTTGTGACAACAGGTGTGTTTCGAATTAAGAAAAGCCTTTCTATTCTGATAGATCCAATGACTGGCATAGTGGCCACTGTATTAATACTTTTTATCGGATTGGTGTTAAGAGGATATAGAATAAAGAAAGATCATATGAACTTGGAAGAAGAAAAGCTGATCCACAATATGGAGATTGGGCTGTAATTATAATATGAGGAGAAAAAATGAAATATTTATCAATGCGTAAAGCATCTAAAAGGTGGAAACTTTCAGTATTAATAGGCATTTGCCTCGCGCTTACAGCTTGCCAATCAGTAGAGAAAGTTGAAGAAAATTATGA
>CAZODB010000211.1:0-3719 GCA_964578425.1 uncultured Herbinix sp. | reverse complement strand
TCCTCTGATGGATTTGACAAACTATCGATTAGAAAAATAGCTAGAAAAATCGAATACTCTCCTTCTATTATTTATCATTATTTTGATAATAAGGAGGAAATATTAAATGTTGTAATGCAAAGAGGCTATAAAAAAATAGTAGCAGCAGTATCTTCTATAGAAATGGAAAATAGCACTCCTGAAGAAAAACTAATAAGAATAACCCAAAACTATATAAGATCAGCATTAGATATGCCGGATGAATTTATGGCTGCTCAGCTAAGCCAATCAAAACTGGCATTAAAACATACCTCTTCATTATTTGAGGGAGCTTCAAAAGAAAAGCCAGCATTGTCTGCACTATACCAGTGCTTACAGGAGATCTATGAGGGTAAAGATATAGATGAGAATACAATTGAATTAACTGCTCAAATGATTGCAGTATCAACCTTAGGTCTCATTTTCAAGATTATAATAGAGAAAGACATTACAGGGGAACAAAGAGAAAAGTTGATTAACTTTTATTCGGACGAAATAGTATTAAGAATAGCTAATGGAAAGACATTAAATTAGAAAGGTGGGGGGGAATTGAAGCCGTTATTTAAAATAATAACCACAATATTAATAGTATTTATACTGGTAGTTGTAAGTGGAATATTTTATCTATCACGAGGACTTAATGATGGTATCAGTGTTAATGTAAATGGAATAAATATATCAGATTTAGATGATGGTATATTTAGTGGAGAATATAGGGCTGGAAGATGGACAAATAAGCTCAACGTTACAGTAAAGGGCCAGAAAATAACAGAAATTAATATAGAAGATGATGTTACTTTTGTAAAGCCTGATGTAAGCGATGAGTTATTCAATAAGGTTATTGAAGCACAAGATACCAAGGTAGATGCAATATCACAAGCCACAGTGACATCTAAAGCTTATCTTAAGTCAATAGAAAATGCATTAAATAATCAGAATGGAGGAAATTAAATGAATACCTTAATAGTTTATGCAAGCAAATACGGTTGTACAGAAAAATGTGCAGAATTGTTATCTAAAGAGCTTGATGGTGAAGTAGATATAATAAATCTAAAGAAAGTATTAGATATTGATATTTCAAAATATAAAAAGATTATTATTGGTGGATCAATATATATTGGTAAAATTCGAAAAGAAGTAACAGAATTTTGTTCCAAGTATTTGGATAAATTAAAGGGAAAGCAAATTGGATTATTTATTTGCGGCATGCAAGAAGGGGATATAATCAATACTGAATTTAATGAAAATTTCAATCCTGTATTAATCAAAATTGCAGAAGCGAAGGAATGTTTTGGAGGAGAATTTATTCTTGATAAGATGAACTTCATAGAAAGATTCATAGTAAAAAAAGTATCTAAAGTAAGAACAAATAAATCTAATATATTAGAGAATAATATCCAGAAGTTTGCTCAAACAATGAATTCTATCTAGATTGATGGCGCAGGCCGTCAACGATTCGAGTGGGGCTTGTAGTGGACTTTTCTAAAAGGAAGATGAGCAATGTCGAATATCTATAGCTTAATATCATATAGGTTAGCATATAATAATATATCAAGATAATAAGAAGAAGGTAGCCATGGATATATATATTGTTCGTCCCGAAGATGATATTAGTTCGATAGCAGATAAATTTGGTGTATCAGTTGCAAAAATAATAGAGGATAATGGTTTGGAAAATCCTGATAGCTTAGTCCCCGGTCAAGCCCTTGTCATTACTTATCCAAGTCAGACTCATATAGTGGAAGAAGGAGATACATTATCAGGTATTGCAAGTAAATATAATGTTACAGTTATGCAATTATTAAGAAATAATTTTTTTCTGTCAGAGAGGGAACACATATTTCCGGGTGAATTGTTAGTTGTTAGCCACAATACAATAGGAAAGACAGCTATTGCAGGATATGCATATTCTTTTATTAATATGAAGACGCTTGAAAGAACCTTACCATACCTTACATATCTTAATGTAATCAATTATCAAATTGCTGATGAAGGCAAAATAGTCACCTTTAATGATGTTTCTGAAATAATAAATATGTCCATATCTTATGCAACCATACCATTGATGGGAATTTCAGCCTTATCACCCCAAGGAGAACTAGAAATTGAATTAGTTTTTAATCTCTTAATAAACGAAAATTATCAAATTCAATTTGTTAACAACTTACTTGACATTCTACAAAAATCAAGATACTATGGTGTGAATTTTTATGTTAGTGCATTAAGCGAAAATAATCAAGAACTTTATTTTGGGTTACTGACAAGATTATCAAATATCTTAAGAGTCAACGGATATATGGTTTTTGTCACAGTAGATCCAGATCTCAAAGACGGTAATACATTGTTTCAAAACATTAATTATTCAAATGCAAGCCATTTAATAGATGGAGCTCTTTTTATAAGGGAGTTATGGGCAAGTTATCAAGGACCTCCTATACCGGTTACTTCTGTTGGCTTTTTAAAGGAATTTTTGGATTTTGTTATTCCAATGGTACCCCCAGAAAGGATATATGCTGATATTCCATTACTTGCTTATGGCTGGGAGCTCCCTTACAGTGATAAAGCGCCTGCCAATTGCATGTCGTTGGATTCTGCCATTTCTTTAGCTAGTGATGTTGGTGCAGTTATACAGTTCGATGAGGCTTCTCAGACACCTTTTTTTCAATACGAAGATAGATATACACTGAATACAGTTAATCATATAGTATGGTTTGTCGATGTAAGAACCTTTAATGCGGTGCTTCAATTATCAGTTGAAAAAAGTATCGCAGGTATAGGTGTTTGGAATATTATGATTTTCTATCAGCAATTCTGGTCTGTTCTTATATCACAATTTGATGTAATAAAACTACTTCCTGAGCCTTAACTGATAAGACTGGTATTGAAACTAAAGGTTCAAAGTAGAGGAGGAGTAAATTACTGAAATGAATAAGAATTATACAGCAAATACCGATTTAATAGCTATACCAAAGGCCTTGAAGATAGGATTGCATTATTTACTCAAGAATATGGAGTATTTATCGAGAGAATTCGTGAATACAACCCTGATGCAAAAATAGTCTGTTCCTTAGGAATAATGGGGACTCAGCTTTATCCTTCAATTGAGCTTGCAGTAAACAATTATATTGATAAAACAGGAGATGATAATATCGAGCTCTTAAAATTTAGTCCACAAAAACTGATTGATGGATACGTCGCTGATTGGCATCCTACTGAAGCAACAAATATAAAAGCAGCTAATAAGTTGGTAGCAAAAATACAAAAAATTCAAGGGAAATAGATCTGCATGAAATGGTTAAAAGAGAATCAATATATAAATATGAGGAGAGTAGACATGAAAAACAAAGAGCTTATATCTAGACAGCGAGAATTTTTTTACAGCGGTAAGACTTTGCCTATAAGTGAGCGTGTAAATAATTTGAAAAAACTGAGGCAAGCTATTTTGAGCTTTGAAGATAAGATAACAAAGGCTCTTTATGAGGACTTGCACAAATGCCAATTTGAAGCCTATGAGACAGAGATTGGGGTTACACTTCATGAGCTCAGTCATATGATTCGAAAATTACCTCGTTATGCTAAGAGAAAGCGCTTTACTACTCCTTTAACACATTTTCCTTCTACAAGCCATGTATATCATGATCCATATGGAGTTGTTCTAATTGTTGCTCCCTGGAACTATCCCTTTCAACTTGCTCTTATGC
>CAZODB010000210.1:0-3720 GCA_964578425.1 uncultured Herbinix sp. | reverse complement strand
TTTGTCATGAACATCAGCATCATGATGAATGTGGGGAATAGAATAACACATTTGTGTTGTGAAATAGTGCTTGTGCGGTATGATTAGTGCAAGTACTATTCTTGTGTATCAAGGCCTGGAATGGCAAATTCTAAGTGATGGATCTCTTTATCACTATTCAGTAGATACTGATCCACAGTCCGAAACGCTGATTTATTCGGCGGATTCTTCGGAGGATGTTTGTTAAATCCTTTACATCATCGATCATGTGTGTTAAGATTAGCTTTATAAAAAAATACTGCTCGGTAGGTAAGGCTACTACGAGGATACGGATTACTGCCGCGAAATAGTGGAGACACTATTAGCTGGTATGAACAGTTGCTGTCGATAAAGGCTTCAACTAATGTAATTTCATCGCCTCGCAGAGTTAAAGCTCAAACGGGATTGCTTATGAATTATGCTCTATGCATCTGTTTGATTTGCATGGAGCTTTTTATGTTGTATTTTTAGTAATAATACAGAACTGTTATTCAGGATTAAAATTGATATTTCATTAGAAAAGGGGGTGTGTTGAATGGACAGTGATTCGCCTGAAGGTAGTATTTTTATATTTGAACAGATTTACATTTATTCAATGCACTCTGTGCGGAACAATAGGAGGTATCACAATGGAAAACAAGAACAGTAGAAAAGTATCAGTTAATGCAGTTGAAAATATTGTTAGGCTTGATGAGGTAGCAAAAGGTTACAAGATGCATCTAAAAACAATATTGATAAAGCTTATGAACTGTTAGATAGTTCAGAACATGGAAAGACAGCAGAACAAGTAAAATCTGCAAGAAATTTATATGGACATAATGTAGTTACTTATGATAAGGATAATACTTTATTAAAAAGACTAACTCAAGCATTTATAAACCCATTTACTTTGATTTTGATTGCCCTTGCTATAGTGTCTGCATTTACAGATATTATTCTGGTTTCACCGCAAGATATGGATTTTACCACAGTAGTAATCATTGTAACCATGGTACTGATATCGGGAATACTGCGTTATATCCAAGAAACCAGAAGTGGAAATGCAGCAGAAAAGCTACTAGAGATGATAGAAACTACAGCTAATGTAGAAAGGGTAGATGAGGGAGCCAAAGAAATTCCCTTAGATGAAATAGTCGTAGGAGATATTATACATTTATCTGCTGGGGATATGATCCCTGCTGATATAAGAATTATCCAAGCTAAGGATTTATTCATAAGCCAATCTGCCTTAACGGGAGAGAGTGAATCTGTAGAAAAAACTTCTGCAACCTTGGACAATGATGGAGCGCCCCTAGAAAAGAATAACCTTGCCTTTATGGGTACCAATGTCCTCAGCGGATACGCAAAAGGAATCGTTGTTTCCACTGGGAATGATACAATCTTTGGAGGAATTGCACAAGAATTAAATAAGGAACCAACTGTAACTAGTTTTGAGAAAGGAGTTAATTCTGTATCCTGGGTTTTGATAAGATTCATGATGGTTATGGTTCCTATAGTTTTTGTAATTAATGGTGTAACAAAAGGAGATTGGTTAAGTGCTCTTTTGTTTGCAATATCTATAGCTGTAGGTTTGACACCGGAAATGTTACCTATGATTGTAACTTCTGGCTTGGCAAAAGGTGCTATAGCGATGTCAAAGAAAAAGGTAATTATAAAAAACCTAAACTCGATACAAAATCTAGGTGCAATAGATATACTTTGTACAGATAAAACAGGCACTCTTACTGAAGATAAGGTTAAACTGCAATATCATTTGGATATTGATGGAAATAGTGATACTAGGGTACTAAGACATGGGTTCCTAAATAGTTATTATCAGACGGGATTAAAGAATTTATTGGATATAGCCATTATAGATAAAACAATGGAATTAAAAGATATCGATAAAAACATTAAGCACAGCATAACAAGATATATAAAAGTAGATGAAGTTCCGTTTGATTTCAACAGAAGAAGAATGAGTGTGGTGGTAGAAGATGAAACTGGCAAAAGGCAAATGATAACAAAAGGCGCAGTTGAAGAGATGCTTACCATCTCAAGCTATGTGGAATACAAAGGGGAAGTTGTTGAACTTAATGAAGAGAAGAAAAAAGTTGTGCTAGATAAAGTACAGGATCTAAACAACAATGGTATGCGGGTACTAGCTGTTTCTCAAAAGACAAATCCTTCGCCAGTAGGCGAATTTTCCGTCGCCGATGAGAACGATATGGTTTTGATTGGATACCTGGCTTTCCTAGATCCGCCAAAGGAAAGTGCAACAGCTGCAATTCAAGTTCTGAAGACCAATGGTGTAGCTGTAAAGATATTAACAGGGGATAACGAAGAGGTAGCCAAAAGCGTTTGTAAACAGGTTGGAATTAAATTTGATAGGGTCTATGTAGGTTCAGATGTTGATGAACTTTCTGACGAGGAACTGGGTAATCTTGCAGAAAGGACAACTGTTTTTGCCAAAATGTCACCTTCACAAAAAACTAGGGTTATAAATATCTTAAGAGAAAAAGGACATTCTGTAGGATATATGGGAGACGGCATTAATGATGCAGGGGCACTAGAAGCGGCAGATGTAGGAATTTCAGTTGATAATGCAGTGGATATTGCAAAAGAATCGGCTGATGTAATCTTATTAGAAAAAGATTTAATGGTGCTTGAAAATGGAATCCTTGAAGGAAGAAGAACCTATGCAAATATAATTAAGTACATTAAAATGACAGCTTCATCTAACTTTGGAAATGTGTTTTCAGTATTGGTAGCAAGTGCTTTCTTACCCTTCCTGCCAATGGCATCTTTGCACTTGATTTTGCTAAACTTAATTTATGATATTTCTTGCATTGCAATTCCATGGGATAATGTGGATAAAGGATTCTTGAAAAAGCCAAGAACATGGGATGCCAGCTCGGTCTCAAAATTCATGCTATGGATAGGTCCAACTAGCTCTGTATTTGATATTACGACATATTTATTAATGTATTTTATTGTAGCACCAATGTTTACAGATGGATTGTTGTTTCATCAGTTAACAGATCCTAAAATGATGGCAATATATATTGCGGTTTTTCAAGCTGGATGGTTTGTAGAATCAATGTGGAGCCAAACTCTTGTAATTCATATGATAAGGACACCAAAGATTCCCTTTTTACAAAGCCGGGCTTCAACGCAACTGACTGTGCTCACTTTTGCAGGAATAGCTCTACTTACTGCAATACCATTCACAAGTTTTGGTGCATCTATTGGTCTTGCACCACTACCAGGTATTTATTTCTTGTATTTGGCTATTACTATAATCCTTTACATGGCCTTAGCTACAATCGTAAAAAATCTATATGTAAAAAAGTATAAAGAGTTACTTTAAAACAGAAGTGGCTCCTTGATGGGGATTATTCCATGAAACAGTGTTATGCTAGTGTTTTTTGTATATCTTGCTTATTATTTATAAAATTTAAGGCAATAATGATTGCTTTTTATACAATCAAATGATATAATTTTTTTTAATTAGGTAAAAATTGTTATCATTAGGAGGTATAAAGCATTGTTATTAATTATGATCTATCTTGTGGGATTAGGTTCTATTATGTCTCTGATATTCGCCTACTACAATTTCCGTAAAGGAATGAAGATGGCGAATGGTACTCCGGTAATGCAGGATATCGCAAAGTCGATTAGAGAAGGAGCAAATGCATTTTTAAAGAGGGAGTTTTCCATCAG
>CAZODB010000209.1:0-3727 GCA_964578425.1 uncultured Herbinix sp. | reverse complement strand
AGGGGCCTCCAAAAGCTGATTGATGAAGTGAACCGACAGAGGGAGGAATGGATAATAAAAAAAGAAAGTGAAGGTGAATTCAGAGCAGATGATTAAATCAATTTGTAAAAAAAAATATTCAATAGCTATCATTAGCATCTTAATTGTTACTTGTTTATCATCATGTCAAGGAAGTGATCAATATGATGAGGACAAGGTCATAAGAATAATACGTAATAATTCTTATGTAGGTGATGAGGGTCTTATATATGATGACGTAAAAGCCGCACCTTATAAATGCTATTTTGATTTTAATAGCATGGAGAACATATATTTATGCAGTAAGCCTAACTGCAATCATACAGCTCTAGATTGTACTTCGCGAATATGCCACCCATATACCTTTATTATAGGTAAAGATCTGTATTGCATTGTAAAAAAATATGAGATGAAGGATTCAAAGGAAACCTTTGCATCTTATCTATACAAAAGTGACATCAGCAATACCGATGCGAGAGTAGTGGCAAAGCTGGAAGCTGATATATTATATAATATTTATCTCGTAAACAATACGCTACATATCGTAGCAGCAAAGCCAAAGTTTGTGGATGGAATATCAACCTCTGCCGAGCGCTGGGATTTATATCAGGTAAATATGAAGAATTATAAGGTGAAGAAAACTACTCTAAATAGTAAAGAAGGAATCGACGGATATATTCCTTCCGGCATTATAGGTAATAATATGATTATCTATCACCGGTATTATGATGAGATTATTGATCCTGAAGATTATGGGCTGGAAGGTGATCCGATTGATTATATGAAGGATGAGACAAGCAACCGAAAGTATATGGCTGCAGTAATGGAAGCATTTCATGAGGAAATGTTTAGTATGGACTTGGACACAGGTGAACAAACTCAGCTTGATTTGACCACACCTTTACAGAACTATCCTTTACTGGTCTATCGTGAATCCTATTATTATAATCGGGAAAGAGCTGATGGCTCTCACGAGATGGTTTCATATAATTTTGACACCCAGGAAGAAAAGGTGATATTTAACACGCCCGTTAAAACCTGCACTGCCATTGGAGATGACCTATTTTTTACTGAGGGCATAGAGAAAATCAGTGACACTACTTTTGAACCGATCATAGGCTACAAGGAGGATGCTAAGGAGTTCAACTATAATCTAATTACAGCTGAACTAAGAGAGGTAAGTTCTCGACTGCCAGAGGGAGCCAAGATGGAATTAGTAAAAGAGGTTGATGATAAATATATAATCCTTTATAGCGATTATAATAGAAACATTGAACAAGGAGTCGGATATATACTGAAAGAGGATTATTTTAAGGATAAGAGTAAATATACCCTTGTGACACCTAAATAGCCAATCAGTAATGAAAGGTAAGGTATAATATGATACTGGAGATACATAATCTATCGAAGTCCTATGGAAAAAATAAGGCATTAGAGAATATTAACTGCTCCTTTTCTGAAGGTATATACGGGCTACTGGGGCCAAACGGTGCAGGTAAATCTACCTTAATCAATATATTGGTTAATAATCTTGTTCAGAATACAGGAGAGGTATTACTTGACGGGAAGGATATCCGTTCACTTGGAGTAGAATACCGTAGCCTGCTGGGCTTTATGCCCCAGCAGCAATCACTGTTCGACAGCTTTACTGCAAGAAGGTTTTTAGGCTATATGGGCACTCTGAAGGGGATGGAGAAAAGGAAGCTGAATGAAAGAATTGACGAAGTTTTATCCATGGTTAATTTGACGGAGGCTTCTGATAAAAGGCTTGGTAGCTTTTCGGGCGGTATGAAGCAGCGAATCCTGATTGCACAGGCCATATTAAATGATCCTAAGATTCTGATACTGGATGAGCCTACTGCAGGTCTTGATCCAAAGGAGCGAATACGAATACGTAATATGATATCAGAGATCAGCTTCAGCAAGCTGGTATTGATTGCAACCCATGTTGTCACAGATATAGAGTTTATTTCTAATGAGATCATGATTTTAAAACAGGGGGAGCTTATCGTAAAATCTCATCCTGCCAAAATGCTTGATACGATAGCTGATAAGGTATATGAGCTTCATATACGGGAGGAGGTACTGCCGGTGGTAACATCAAAATGGCGAATATGCTCCATGCTGAAGGATAAGGATTCTGTGATAGTACGCTTACTTGCTGACGAAAAGCCTGATGAATACACCTGCAGGTCTGTTAAGCCTGTTCTGGAGGATCTGTATCTCTATTTGTTTGACGATAGGATACAGCCTAGCTCGAAGGTGCTGTCTAAGCTTAGAGAAACCTTAAGTCAGGGGTGTGCTGTATGAAGCTGTATAGATTCGAGGTCTTAAAATTATTAACCAATAAAATGCTATGGATTGCATTAATAAGTGCAGTGGCACTAAACATTTTTTTATCTGTAAGGTCAGCCAAAAATGAATTAATAGATTCAGACAGCTCCAAAAAGCTATATACAGAGCTTCAAGGGCTGAATGATGATAATGATAAGCTGGCAGAAGACCTTAAGCAAAGAGTTGACACTATGTCAAGTGAGGATTACTTCACTCGTATTCTGTATTCCCAAGCTAATGCTCAGCTTGCCAAGGTTAGCAGCTATGAGGCTTATCTTGAAGGAATAGACAAGAGAGCCGAGACTAGGACAGTAGTATCCATTTTCGCTGATAAAGATAGCTTTGTCTTCCGCAGCATTTTGCGTACTCCACCTGCCTATAAGCATCTGAAGGGCATACAGCCAAGATTCATAAATTCCAAGCCCATTACAGCTACTACTGATACGATTTATACGGATATACTTGCATTTTTGCTAATATTTTTGATCGTAATGCTCCTGATACTGAATGAGAAGGACAGGGGGCTCTTTGCATTATTAAGACCTACTAAGAATGGTAGAGTGCAGCTGATTTTTGCCAAAATATATGCAATTTATACTGGCTGTATTCTGATATTTTTCTTGCTGTACACAAGCAAATATTGTATATCTACTATTTTGTATGGCTCATGCGACCTGTCAAGTGTAATCCAGTCGGTTGAAGGATTTTTAGGCTCGACATTTAAGATTTCCATAAGAGGTTATCTTATTATTTATGCAGTTACTAAGGTTACTACATATTTTCTAATAGCATCATTTTTAATATTTTTATGTATTATTGCAAAATCTGGTTTATTTGTGTATGTGACTGCATCAGCCTATGCGATAATCAGCTCCTTATTCTATGTTCTAATCAAGGGTAATTCTTATTTAAGTATTTTAAAATATATTAATCCAGTATGTCTATTAGATACAAATATATTATACGAGAACTATCTAGACTTGAATTTCTTCGGACAACCGTTAAGCTTATTAAAAGCCGGTATCATTATGCTCGTTTTTGGTAATGCTCTGCTAGTAGCAGCTAATATATTTATATTTGCAAATCAAAAGAATCTGATATTTTGTGAAAGCAGAGTGGTTCAATGGTTTTTTAATAAAATTCATATTAAAAGAAGAGTTTCATCAAGCCTATGGAGGTATGAAGCTTATAAAATATTAATAACTAATAAAGCACTATTCATTCTCATAGCTGCCGCATTGCTTGGCTGGAATTCTTATAAAACATATCAAATGCCCTTTATTATGAATGACAGTATCTATAAATTCTATATTAATCAGGTGGAAGGTCCTATCGGTCCAAAGACTTATGAATATATTGAAAATGAAAATGAACG
>CAZODB010000208.1:0-3753 GCA_964578425.1 uncultured Herbinix sp. | reverse complement strand
CGAACTTCATTTTCTTCATCTAGCTTTAGCAGTATAAGCTCTGAACTCATAATCGAAATAGCCGTAGGCTCGATAAAAAGGGTAGCTCCAGTAGAGGATTTATCAATAACGCTTCCCGGTATCTTATACTTATATTCCTTTCTGACTGGAAGACAGATATGACCGCTTCGATTAGAGATAAAACTATCTGAATAACATTCTGTGTTATTCCTAAGCATTCCCTCTGCTTTGCTCTTGATTTTTTCTTCGAGATTCGATATCTTACGTCGAATATCCCTTAGCTCATTTGTAGCATAATCATCAACCTGGTTGTTACGTATGCATATTTGGATTTCATCCTTAAGCTCATCAAGAGAGTTTAGATTCTCTTCATAGTAAGGCAGACCAATCTCAAGGATTTTACTACGGTTAAGAAAGTCCTTCATTCTCCTTATGGCAGTCAGTACAGTGCCGAGATAGTCCAGCTGTTCAGGTAGTAGCATACCGCCTTGCTTAGCCGTAATAAGATACTTATCTACATCCTTCATGGAAACCAAGGGGGGATTACCCATATTATCTAGGATTTTTCTAGCCTCCGAGGTCTCCCCTAAAGCGGCCTTTACCTCTACCTCTGATAAATAAGGTACCAACTTACTAAAGCCTTCTCTAGCCTGCTCAGTAAAGCTATAATTTTTTAACTGATCTATAATAAGATTGAATTCTAATGTTTCATATACATTTGTCATCTTCTTTTTCTTCTCCTACACTCAAATTAATCTAGTATTATTTCTATAAATAGCAAGAAGAGTACAAAAAAACAGCCAATGAAACAATTCCGCACACGGCTGTCCATAGGCTGATACATATTATGATAATATGAGATATACCTATATTAAATGCTTGCTACGGGTTATGTCACATCAGCATTACAAAAAGAACGAACAAAAGGATGTTCGTTGTTGCAATAAAGTAAATAAGCTAAAACTCTAGCTTCTGCGACACTTGTTTCATAGTACTATATTATTGTACTCTCCATAACAAACACAATTAACATACAACATTTCCCTTCCAATTAATAAACTATGCCTATATTACAATGGATTCCTTCTTTTGTCAATAAAATCATTTGGATAAAGTTTATGTTAAAGTTTGTTATGTTCAATATAGACTGTTATGTATAATATTGTTTAATATTTGCTTTTACCTTGTCTTATAATTTTTGTCGCATATATTATCAGTAATCTTTTGTAAATACACAAGCGTTATGGTATAATTAGCCATATGCTATTGAACCTTTTAACAATACATTCAAGTAGGAGTAAAACAAAATAGAGGAGTTGGTTATTACAAGCTTACACTTAGTACTACATAAAGAGGAGACGAAATTATGAGTAATATATATTGCCGTGTTAGGGGATTTAGGTGTACGGTTGAAAAGCAAATAGATGATATGCTGTGTATTCTAATATTTAATAACTATAAACGGTTTCCTTTGAAGACCGAAAGCGTTGATAGAGGAATAGAAAGAGCATGGGTAAAGATGTCTGATGTAGAATGTATCTGGACAGAAAAAAACTATGAAGAAGTAATAGTGATTTACGGTGAAATAAGGGTAAGTAAAGATGAAGTGCCTACCATAACAGATACATGTGGCACTAAGTATTGTAAGAACCATCATTATGCTATACACAATGGAAGGGAATATATCAATTTTATAGGTTGTAATAATAATTTGGTTTATAGTCTTAGTTCATATGATATTAATTCGCAAGAGGATGGTTTTATAATGGATTCGCCAGGATTGTATAAAAAAAGGGTATCCCCAGAGAGAATAGAAGCAGCATACCAATCTCATACTTGGTGTGTTTATAATGGACTTAAGCTCATAGTAAATGAGGATAGAGATAATATTCTAACAATTGAACCATATGGTAGAAATGATTATCCTGACAAGGTTTTGACTGATCTTGGATTTTACATAAAAAACACAAAGTATACAAAGGATATAAATGTAAATGATTTGGAGAGTATATGGGTAGAAAACATACCTCATGAAAACTTTATACATATGAAATTTGAGCCTGTGCCTTTAAAGGGTATAATACCTGATTTGTTATGATTCAAATGAGTGTTAGTTTCATAATTATACATAAGTATCAGAAATAGAGGGATCGTAAGTGGAAATTATACCAAACGAGTGCATTCATTGATATGTTCGGGGTTAATTGGTATTTTAGGTTCCGAAGGATTGGAGAGCGAATTAATACTTATATATCACCTGCATTGTTTGAGATGATGAAAGAAATGACTATGTAATATATTCATACTATTACGAAAAGGAGAAAATATGTACAATATAAGAATATGGGATAATGATATATTAATTGAAGCGGATGACACCTTATTTTCTCCCAAAAGCATTGATAAAGGGACATCATTTATGTTGAAAAACATAGAATTAAAATCTAGTGATAAGGTATTAGACTTAGGATGTGGAACAGGGGTGGTTGGATTAGCTATTTCCAGAGTAATCGGAGCAGATAAGGTTACCATGGCTGATATTAATCCAAAGGCTATAACATGTTCCATCAACAATGCAAAGCTTAACGGACTTGATAGTATTAATATTAGAGAGTCGAATGGATTTAGTAATATTATGGAAAAGGATTTTACATTAATTCTTTCTAATCCACCATATCATACTGATTTCTCCGTAGCAAAGCATTTTATTGAAGAAGGAAAAAAGCACCTTGCTTTAAATGGGAAGATGGTTATCGTAGTAAAGAGATTGGAATGGTATAAGAATAAGATGGAAAATGTTTTTGGAGGCGTACGAATCATCCAAGAAGATGATTATTATGTATTAATATCTGAAAAAAGAGATAGTTATTCTAAAAGCTTAAAGAATGAAAAACCAATCAACAAAAAGCATATGAAGAGGGTAGAAAAATCAAAAAAGAAACATAGTTCTTAAAGAATCATTGACTTACAAAACAACTTGAAAGGATAATCGTATGGAGATTTTCAACATAAATGAAATAGATAATAAACTTATTGAGATAGGTTTAGGTGTATTGGAAAAGAATTTTGATGATGGTATATACAATCATACAGTCGGTTGTGCTTTGCTATGTAAAAACGGTAACATATATAAAGGTGTAAATTGTGACGGAATACACGGTTCATGTGCCGAGTATATAACAATGGGTATGGCTGTTTCCGCAGGAGAGCGGGAGTTTGATACGATCGTAGCAGTTCATGATAAACATATAAATTCGGTAGTTTCTCCATGTGGGAATTGTAGACAGATGTTTTTAGAATATTGTCCTGATATAAAAGTAATTGTAAATGACCATAATGGACAACTGATAAAAGTTCACGCAAGAGATTTATTACCCTATGCTTGGGAATCAGTTGTGTGTGAGTAGCGCCTGCTGCATTAACCGACTAAAATAAAATTATTGTTTAGGAGGGACACAATAATGGAATTGATAAAACCTAGAGAAGAGTTATTTGACGAATATTATGAAGCTTGTAAAGAATCACATGATAACAACATAACAGAATGGTTGCCATTTGAATTAGATAACTTTAGTCAATGGAAAAAACATATTTTGAAAGCATACCATAATTATGAGACAGGTACAGACTTACCAGAAGGGATGCCAAGAACATATACATATTGGTGTGTTGATAATGGAAAATTCATCGGAGAAGTACAATTAAGGCCTTTCTTAGGTGAAGAGGAAGCAAAAAAATGGGGACATATAGCGT
>CAZODB010000207.1:1472-3839 GCA_964578425.1 uncultured Herbinix sp. | reverse complement strand
ATTTAGGAGGTGTATCATGGTCGAACTTATAAACCGCCCTGAATATTTAAATCAGCTCATACAAAACAGGGATGTGGATCTGATAAAGATTGTTACTGGTATTCACAGATGTGGCAAATCATCCTTGCTTGATTTGTTTCATCAGTACCTATCAGACAATGGAGTAGCTGATTCTAATATTATTCATATAAACTTGGATTCTTTACGTTATCGCAATCTGTCTGACTATCTTGCCTTCTATGATTATGTCAGTGAACGCATTCCGAAGAATGGCAAGACCTATCTAATTTTTGATGAGCTTCAAGCTGTAGAGCATTGGGAAAAAGCTATCGAGTCTTTCCGTCTTGATTTTGACGTGGATATTTATATTACCGGTTCCAATGCCTATTTGCTCTCCACGGAGTTTTCCACTCTGCTTTCCGGTAGATATGTGGAAATTCGCATGCTACCCTTGTCTTTCAAGGAGTTTTTGACCTTCTACGAATTTGATCCCTCTGTTACAGTGGAGAACAAGTTCCAGAGCTATCTTCAATTTGGTGGCATGCCGATACTAAGAGAATACCAGTTCAACGAAGCAAGAAGTAATCAGGCACTAGAAGGCATATATTCAACAGTAGTGTTGCGTGATATCCTCCAACGCAACAATCAAGCCGATCAGGGAACACTCCATAGAATTATGCTGTTCCTTTGTTCCAATATTGGTAGCATTACTTCTCCGAACAGAATAGGCAATATCTTGTCCAACGAAGGAGACATCCAAGGTAGGAAAGCGAAAAATATCGCTGGTAAAACCGTAGATAAATATATTTCCATGCTACGCAGTGCATTCATCTTTCACTCCGTTGGTCGATATGACGTAAAAGGAAAACAGCTGTTGAAAACACTGGAAAAGAACTACATCATTGATATGGGATTTCGCAATATGCTGCTTGGCTATCGAGATGCAGAACGAGGCCACATTCTCGAAAATATTGTATTCTTGGAGCTGATCCGACGTGATTACCGTGTCTACATCGGAAAAGTCGGAGAGACAGAGGTTGACTTTGTGGCAGAAAAGCCAAACGATAAGCTGTATGTCCAAGTAACTGAAAGTATGCAGTCACCTGAGACCCGTGAACGGGAACTTAGGCCACTACGCATGATAGCTGACAACTACGAGAAAAGGGACGGGGTTATTGACACATCACCCATATGTCAACAACCCCGTCCCCTTGTCACTAACACAATTTCCAGTTTTTATTGATGATTTTTATTCAACCGTCACCTTAATTCTTTTATACATTCCATTCTGCGCATAAGCATAGACATAACAGCTACCCTTTGCTTTTGCCACAATCCTTCCCTTACTGTTTATGCTTGCAATATCTTTGTTAGAGGATTCATATCTAATAGCTGCCGTATGCTCCTTTAGCTTTTTATCCTTAGGCATAACCACCTGTCCGGTCACAGTTGTAGACCCTCCTACTTCTAGCTTTTCCGATGCTGTACTTGTTAATACCTTGGTCGGATTAGCATAATTCTTACTTTCCGTAATGGAATGTGCTACCTTTGAGGTCATTATAATGATTTGCTCTCCGTCAATTATCTTATATGCCTTGACCTGATACTTATAATAGGTTCCCTGTTTCAGTCCTTTAAATGTGTAGCTTGTTATTTTAGAGGGAATATCAGCTAATATCTTCATATCTTGCCCACATTTTCCACCGTAGATCATATAACCATCCACTTCTACCATTCTCCTATAGGACAGGGTTATTGAGGTCTTGCCCGCCTTTGCTTTTAGTTGCAGATGGCCAAAATCATTATATATTTCTATCCTGATGGTATCCTGATAAGTCAGGGCGTAGGTCGAGAATCTGTCGGTTTCAAAGGTAAACAGATGCTTATCTGCATCATAGCTTCCCTCAATCCTGCTTACTTCTCCATCGTGAATTCGAAGAATATAGAACTCCCTGTTTTTTGTTACATCACTATTCCAGAATTCCTTAGGGACCTCTATGCTAATACTTATTTTATCCTTGGTTTCGGTAACTTTAGTCTGGTCTTGGCTGCCAATCTGCTTATATAGAGACAGGTCTACATATAGAACAGATATGTCCGAAACTACATTTTCTATGGTTCCATTCTCGGCTTCAAGGGTATCATAAATTAGCTTCTTTTCCTCTTCACTAATAGAGTTACTGATATCTCTAATCTGCAGAATAATCTTTGCATCTTCTCCTTTTTTTACCCTTTCCTGCTCCTGCAAGGTTAATACTCTATCCTTTAGCTCTTCACTATTATTATTGATATCCCCTAAGAGAGCACTGTCATCCTGCTGACGGGTCTTTTCAACCTTACCCTCCTGGGTTGGTATAGGTGTTGGAG
>CAZODB010000207.1:0-1372 GCA_964578425.1 uncultured Herbinix sp. | reverse complement strand
GGTGTTGGAGCTGGTGTTGGAGCTGGAATATCCTCATAAATGGAAGTAACCTCCACTTCCTCTGCTGGCATGGTAAAGGTAGTACTTGCACTTGTACTGCTTGCCAGGCTTATTCCACCTTTTTTAATTGACCATTCCTTAAATCTCTTCCCTGGCTCTGGGTTATCTGCAATAATATTTACAGATGTTCCGACTGGATAATTGCCGTCTCCTATGCCCTTGTTTACTCTTACTGCATATTTTGCCACCGGTATATCCTGATAAGTAATTATATTAGAAATCAGTGTATCACCATTGGAAAAGCTAATCTTAGCATATACATCTCCTTCCTGACCTGTGTAGGTGTCACTCGTCTGTCCTTCAATAGGGATTTCACCTATTGTTCTCAGAGATATTTTGCAACTACCTCCGGGATCACTAAAAAAAATTCTTACATGGGATCGGGGGGCTGTAATAATGTAGGATCCATCTGTCTGTAGAGTTCCATCACAATATGTAACATTACCTGCTATGTCAGAAATAATCAGCTGATCCCCTGTTCTAAAGCCATAATAATGTAGATATAAATCATTATTGTCGGACCATATTTTTGATATGGGGTCGTAGCTGCCAAATAAAATGTAATCAGCCGAAAGCTCTCCCTCCCCACTAGGTCCATATACCAGCTGATAGTCCAAAAGGGAGGTGGTATACCACTGATAGCCATTTACTTCATCTGGATTATTAGTAACTACAGTGGGATTTTCCGGAGTAGGCTGTGTCCTAATATAATTATACCATTCAAAACTCACTTCAATGGAAACATCGCTACCAGGCATATAAAAATCACGGCTTACCCCACCTCCACCTGAGGTATTAAGGTGATTTTTATCAAGATCCTTTCTCTTAACAATCAAGCCAGAATATCTGTAATTATCATCCGGACTAAAGGTTACAGTAACTAAATCCTCCACCTTAGCAGTAGTTGCAGCTACACCATTTACCGTAACAATAAAGCTACCATTGGTAGGAGCTAAAGCTTCTATATTATATGAAGGAACTTCCCCCTTACACTGTGTAACTACAAGTTGCTCTGCGTCTAATGGGATACTATAAGTCCTGTTATCTTTTCTATTGTGAGATACGAATAAATCACCATCATTGGTGGTGACGGTATAATAGTCATAACCCTCTGCAAGTTCAAAGTACACAGAGGAACTAATTATGGTATGCTCAGCAGTTGATGCGTTCAATGTACCACTTTCAATTATAAGTTTTCCCATACCACCCACATAAACGGTATGGTTAGTCCCGGACTGATAGGTGCCATTCCCCTTTAGTATGACATCTGCTCTATTACCATTCGTAAGCTGAACAGCTTCATTATGATGAG
>CAZODB010000206.1:0-3856 GCA_964578425.1 uncultured Herbinix sp. | reverse complement strand
TTAATATATATATATCATGATCACTCCATGAAGAGTACAAAAATGGAGCACATAACTGTGCTCCATTTTTATATTAATCTAACTATATAAGTCTATATGTCTTTTATCCAGCAACGTCTACGTTTATGCTGTTTGGTATCATAATGCTTCCACAATGCTTGTACCTGACTATTGGTCTCTAGCTCGGGTCCAGTTTCTGCATACTTTACATTGTTTTTTCTAGCAGCTTCGGTCATGGAATTTAACAATATCGCGGTCAATCCCTTGTTCTGCATCCTAGGTATAACTCCCACCAGATAAAGGTCTAACACCTCTGCCTTTAAGTAAGGCGATCTTAAAAGCCTATACCAACCAAAGGGGAAAAGTCGTCCATTACTCTTCTTTACGGCTCGGTTCATAGATGGTAGTGCAAGACCAAAGCCTACCAACTCTCCCTCTTCATCTTCAATAAACTTTACATAATCAGGACTAATCAATAGAATAAATTGATGATAATACTTCATGATCTGCTCATTACTTAATTCTACTGTTCCATATAGCTCCTCATAGCATATATTTAGGAGACGAAACACCTTAGGAAGATAAGGCTTTATTTCCTTCCTGGATTTTGGCTCTATCAATTTCAGTTTATATCTTTTTAGAACAAGCTTTGATAACTTGTTTATTTTTTCGTCTGACTCCTCAGGCATCTTAACTATGTATTCAACCCAATCTATGTCCTTTATGAAACCATGATTATGTAAATGCTCCACATAATAGGGATGGTTATATATAGTTATAAACATACCCACCATATCGAAACCCTCTACAAGCATTCCCTCCTGATCCATATCGCAAAAGCCTATAGGCCCGTGAAGCTGATCCAAGCCTTCTTCTCTTCCCCAGTCGTCCACAGCCTTAAATAATGCCTTTGACACCTCCATATCATCAATGAAGTCAACTCTTGAAAAGCGTATACGCCTTGTGTTCCATTTGGTATTTGCCGCATCATTTATAATAGCGGCAATCCTTCCCACACACTTTCCATCCTTATAGGCAAGAAATTGCTTAGCCCTACAATACTCAAAGGCCGGATTCCTGCTAGGAAGAAAATTATTATACTCATCCGAAACAAGATCCGGTATCGCCTGCACTACATCCTTATACATGTCAGCATTAAAGGATGCAAAAAGTTTTCGTTCTCTTCTAGTTCCTACTTCTCTAACCTCAACCATACATCTCACCCCTGTTATTGTAATGTATAGATTCTCTATCTATATTTTAATGTAATTCACAGGATAGTGCAATGTCTTTGTCGGCAAACCATTAATAATGTCAAATAAGATAAATATTTAATATATTCTACTAAACAGAATTGTTTATGCGTGTATAATACCTTTTATACTTTCATTTATCCTTCTAGCCACATAGGGGTTATTCATGGTATATAGATGAATGCCGTCCACTCCCTGTGAGACCAAATCTACAATCTGGTCCACGGCATAAGCTATACCCGCTTCCTTTATAGCCTCCGGAGAATGCTCAAACCGCTGCATCATCTTGGTAAACTTAGAGGGAAGACTTGCACCGCATAGTGTAACCATTCGCTCTATCTGGGACTTATTAATAATAGGCATAATGCCCGCCTGTATAGGAACCGTAATTCCTGCACTTCTTGCCTTATCCATAAAATTATAAAAATGAGTATTGTCAAAGAATAACTGAGATATTAAATGCTGCGCTCCTGCATCTACCTTTAGTTTTAAATTCTCAATGTCACTGTCAATATCCTTGGCATCAACATGACCTTCTGGATAGCAGGCACCGGATATATAGAAGCCTCCCTTAGCCTTTATGTATCCGACCAGCTCGCTCGCATAGGTGAATTCTTTTTTTGGAGGAACATCTGGATTCATATCACCTCTTAGGGCTAGAATATTCTTAATTCCCTTCTCCCTCAAGCTATCAAGTATATGCCCTATCTCCTCTTTCATATAGTTAACACAGGTCAAATGGGCCAAGGGTAATATTCCATATTTATTTAAAATATTTGAAGCTATATCTGCTGTGGAGGTATCCCCTGCGTTTCCCCCCGCACCGTATGTTACACTGATGAAATCCGGCTGAACATCTTTTAAATTGTCTAGTGTTTTATAGATGGTATCTATGGAACTGGTCTTTTTTGGCGGGAAAACCTCAAGAGAAAGAACAGTCCTATTCTGCTTAAATAATGATGCTATTTGCATAATTTCTACTCCTTTCGCATTTCATTACAACTTAAACCATATATTTTCCATGGTAAAACTTTTACTCATTGTAGCCCTTCCTCCAATACATGTCAATAAAGGTTATTTTTGATTATCAATGCCACTAAAATGTATAAGGTTTCTTTATCTGCACAATATATATATACAAACAAACTTAAGGATGAGGTATGAACACAGAGAAGAGATTGACAAAAGCCTATAAGGAAGCTAACGTTGAGTATTTTAATAAGAATTCAAAATATATCATATTAGGCGACGTACACCGTGGTGATGACAGTGTGTCTGATGAATTTGCCCGTAACCAAGCTATTTTTCTTCACGTACTAAATCATTATAATAACCAAGGTTATATATATGTTGAGGCAGGTGATGGGGATGAGTTATGGGAGCATAAAAATTTTAATCATATAAGACTTGCCCATAAGGATGTATTTATTGCCATAAAAAAATACTTTGATCAGGGCAGACTTAGAATGATTTATGGAAATCACAATATCTATTTAAAGGATAAAAAATATGTAGAAAAAAACTATTATCAATTTTATGATGAGTATAATCAGAAAAAAGTAGATCTGTTTCATGGAATAAAGCCTATGGAAGCCCTAGTATTAAAACACAGGGTAACAGAACAGGAAATCCTTATAGTCCACGGACATCAGGGAGATTTTATCAATGATCAGCTATGGTTTATTTCGATGATACTTCTGAGATATTTATGGCGATTTCTTCATATAGTGGGTTTTGAAAACCCTGCAAGCCCAGCACGTAATCTATACAAAAGACATAAGGTGGAGAAAAATTATAATAAATGGATTAAAAAACATAAGATTATGCTAATCTGTGGCCACACACATCGAACAAAATTTCCAAAGCAAGATGAACTACCATATTTTAATACCGGATGCTGCATTAATACAAGGGGCATACCGGGAATTGAAATTCAAGATGATACTATTCAGATGGTCGACTGGAGAGTTAGGGTCAATGATGAAGGCATTATGCATATAAGCAGAACTGTGGTGCGGGGACCTGAACCTATAGACAGATATGATTGCAAAATTCTCTCAAATTATGATAATCTAAAATCCAATTGTAGCGATGCTAAGGATGAGTAAAGGGGCTGTGTAAACAGCCCCTTCTAATTCAATATATCTCTTTATATTATCTACTGGTGCTACTGTCCTTCTCGATAGAATTCTCCTCATGTAGTCCGAAGACTGCCCTTGCACTCTCTGCTTGAGGATCATGCTTTATATGCTTTGAATGGAATTTACCGTCTTCCTTCTTATAATTTTTGGTACTTTTCTTTTTTTCTGCCATATAGCTACTCCTTGCATAAATACTTTATTATATTAGTATGTCCATGCAACTGCGTAGATATTACAAGATCATAATTTTTATTTTATTCCTTTTGAATCTGCATCACAGTAAATAAAATTGTATTTAATAAAAAGCAATAAATATAACAGTAAAATCAAGCTGTCTTATAAGCAATTAATAGTTTTAACTTATGACATATTTTTTATAAAAACCATATATTATAGATAATGAAGTAACTTTACTTAGAACATGGATTGAGTTATACTGATGACTGAAAGTAAGAAAGTGAG
>CAZODB010000205.1:0-3873 GCA_964578425.1 uncultured Herbinix sp. | reverse complement strand
CCCTCTTGAACGGAGCCAACTTTTACAGACAATTCCTGTATTAGCTGGATAATTTTATCTTCTTTGACCATTTGATATCCCCCTTTTATATATTATAATCTGTTCTTATCATATATTCAATAATTATATACTTTATCATTGATATAAAAAATCAAATATTAAAATATGTACAATCGTTATTTTCCTATATTATACCTATATTTTACAAGTATATCAATGCATGGATCTAACAAATAATTTGCATTCTTTTGTGTGATTCATCTTATGAGCAAATATCATTTTTCACCTGCCAACAAGCGATAATACTTTGGTAATTTATCGCAGGGTTTCTTGCATTTAGCATAGCACTCGCACTTCGGCTTTCCTATATCCTGATGCATTCTTCTCCTAATTAGTCTCGCCTCTTCCGTTAAGAAGTTGCCGTAGGATATGGGTAAAAATCACTGATTCTGTCATCATCTGAAACAGTATTATCCTGTCCCCAAGTTAAATCAGAAACATATGAATTCATGCTTCTTCCTTAGCGAATAGATCAATCTTGCTTTATCTTATATTTCTTTAATATACTGATAGCCTCGGCCTCACTATCGGGATATGCTTTAATCAAGGATATAATAGACTTAGTAGCCTCCTCCTGCTGTTCCTTATTAGCTTGTATACGCTCTCTAAGCTTCTGTCTACGTACATTCAGTCTATGCCTAACCTCTACCATCTCTCTGCTGTCTAGGATAGCTATAGGCTGATAAATCCATATCTCAGAATCGGTCACCTGATACTTTTTTAATTCCTTTATAAGTATATCGTTATAAAACTCTAAAAGCTGTGAGTTACCTTCGAATCTTTTATCCTCATCCTTTATTTTGACATATTGCTCCCAACCTTCCTTAAGCTTTTTGTAGCTATCAACCATGTATTTACTATAGCAATACTCAAGGTAGCTCCTGTTATTGACGGATTTTATTGCCACTTTATTGGAAAGCATAATTACTTTATTTATCTTTAATTGTAGAAGCCTTATACCATGGGTATTCTTTCTAGCCTCCATGAATATATAAAGCGCAGAAGCCATTCCCATAAGTACGGTCAATAAGAAGGGGAGTGTCATATTTGCCCCTGATGTACTTGATAATAATGCAAATATAATAAATAGCACAATTATAACTACAAAGGTTGTTTTTGCAATTCCTTTTAAAAAGGATTGCTTATTTATTATCTCATCCTCCTCATCCAGAAAGCTTTGTTTCTCTTTCTCTAGATGCAAGATATCTCCATCAATGTCATCCTGGTAGCTCTCAGCCTCCTTAAGAGATAATAATTCCTTAGGAAGCTGTATCTCATACTGCTCAAACAATCGATATTGGATATCCGAAATATTATATTGTCTCTTACGAATATGATTTCTCTCTTTATTAAGGTTGATTATATTTCTTGCTGCATCCTCAATGGCTTCTCTTTGAGCCTTTGGAATCCTATCAATCTTCTGCATATCTGTAAGATATGCAGTTACAGCCTGATATTCTACTTTAGCCTCCTCTATCTGTCGGTAGCTTTCAGCAATTATATCGCTATTCTCCTTAATGTATCCCTTCCGATCAGTATATGAATTTAATCGGACAGTCTGATTCTTATTTATGTTATTTGATTGTACTGGAAACTGCTTTTCTTCAGTATCTACATTATTAGATTTATTAAAAATTTTTCCTAACCATCCCATTTTAATCTTTCTCCTGATTCCCGGTATGTTGAAGGCACCACATTCATCTATATAATTCTTATCTCATCTATCCATCCATATATCATCTGTACACATTTATCTCTTACATCCTTTGAATTACCTGAACCTTCCAGTTTTCTAAGCATATGTATTTTGTCCATATCCTTACACAAACTAGCGTCACTGGATAATTGCTCCATCCTTAATACAATATCCTCCCTAACCTCTTCACTTATACGATAATTTGAAGCCTTTTCATCAAACTCATCTCTGCCCTTTGCAATCCAGAGAGTATATAGATACTGGCGAAAGGTCTCTTCTCGATGATTGCGCTCATAGGCCTGTAAAAACAAGTCTAAAGCTCTATCAAGTCCGTAGATCTGTAGAATAGCTATGGCCTGATTATGAAGTATATCTCCATACTCTTTAAGGCTTAAATCTGCCGCCTCCTCAGAGATAAGGATTCTGTCATACTGAGCCACCGCCTCCGCATACTGCTTTCCCTGTAAAAAGGAATTTGCTTTAATGAACCATCGCTTGACAGGCGGCATCGTTCTTATATCATCAACTGTAGCTAATAAATTTTTGATTTCCTGTTCGCTATAATAATCCGAGCTGCACAGAACCACAGCCAGCAATGTCTTATAGTCTGCTCCCTGTCTTAGAGACATGCTTAGCTTCTCAGCCCTTGATATTAGACAGAGCTCTGTACCTATCCAGTCTACCAATGAGTCACAAAATAATGTTTCATCTATAGAGTAGATATTATTGTATATGTAATAGCATAGCTCCTCAATAGAATAAATCCTGTGACCTGTGGCAGGTAGAACATATGGCCTGTCAGTTCTTTTTCCGCTACAAAGAATTAGTTTACCCATGCCTTATCCTCACTTTATCTTACGTTTACTAGCTTTGTGAATATTATATGTCCAGCAGATACTCCTCCAGCAGTCCGGTAGCCGGATATATATCTCCAAATCCCATATCTGAAATCATCAGCTTAACTTTGGTTTTATTCACACATCTTATATTTATATTCAGTCTTGTCATACGATTAGGTCTATCAGGAAGGTTACTTAGTGGTATTCTCTCCCTAATTACTTCCTTGGTCATAATATTGCGAATAACCACCTCAATATAAGAAGCTTCATCAGGGATTAGATCAACATCCTTATTAACCTCATACCAAGGTGCAGCTGCATTTGATAATAGGATTTCCTGTGATATCCCATCTAAGTATGCCTTTATTCCGATAGAGCTTACTAGCATCTCATTATTTAAGAGTATAATATTATTAAGCTTCTTATCTCCAGATAGCTCCTTAGCCGCAAGGCAAGCACCCCTAGTATAAAGATTATTTCCAATAAACACCCTGCGACCTGCACATAGACCTTTAATTACCTCCTGTGCCCAGCTCTCCCCGAAGCCTCTACCGGTAAAATACAGAGTAGATATAATCTTCTTATATAAAACCGTGTTAGCTATGGTATCGAATGCATATTCCTTATTCACACTCTTATTTTCTAATATAGAGTAGTTTAGTGTATCTGAGAAATCCTTCTTTTCCATACCTGCTATCATGGGATTTGCTCTTCGGTTTATACTTATCTGATAAAAACCAAGTCCATCCTCACTAAAATCAAATAACCCTACATCATTAAGCCAAAGCTCCCTTTCCTGACTTAGAGCATAATACATAAAACTACTGCCATGGCTTATTATCTTAGCTCTATCTTTCTCTATGCCCAGCATATATAGTGCTTCATATACCCCTTCTATTATAACAGGCTCCATTTCATGGAGTGTAACTACAATCTGTGTGATGGTCTCTGTAGGAAAATGGTTTTTAACAAGCATCAGAGTCTTTCTAAAGAATTTTTCCATCAGAGAAACCGCGCTATATTGTTGACCAAATATGGTAAGCTCCTCACGATGCTTAAGCTTATGAAGCAGTCTATCGGCTAATACTCCTGAACCGTCCTTTGCACAATCTATAGCCTCCTTACCATATACCCATGTTCTTGATTCACTAGTTTCACATAGAACAGTTGGAATGAGGGTGTTTTCCTCATCCTCTACGGGGCATATGGTTATCGGTTCAAACGTCTTATAGCTGTAACAGCTTATCTGTGAATAGTCCTCACACAAATCATAGCCAA
>CAZODB010000204.1:2069-3876 GCA_964578425.1 uncultured Herbinix sp. | reverse complement strand
TGCGGTGAAGGAGATAAAAATCATGAAGGATTCAAGAGTTTATAAACAAACAGAAAATTGCAGTATATATGCTGATATATATTATCAGGGTGGCAAATCCCCAGTAATAGTGTACATTCATGGTGGAGCGCTTATTTTTGGGACAAGGAACTGGCTTCCTCAAGAACAAGTTGAACTTTATTTAAATGCAGGATTTAGTGTAGTGAGCATTGATTACCGCCTGGCTCCGGAAACTAAATTCGAATTAATAATTGAAGATATTCAAGATGCAATAACTTGGGTAAGAACTACTGCAGCTGAATGGTACGACTTCGATGTAAATAGAATTGCATTAATTGGTAGTTCAGCAGGAGCCTATCTCAGTTTATTAATGGGGTCTATGAATATAAAACCGAAAGCAATTGTTTCATTTTATGGTTACGGTGATATTTTAGGCGAGTGGTATGCTGAGCCAAGTAAATATTATTGTCAAAGACCAATGATTAAAGAATTTGAAGCTCGCAAGTATATTAATCAATTGGAAATAACAGATGGTCCTTGGGAAAGATTTAACTTTTATCTATATTGTCGTCAACATGGGCTATGGGTTGAAGAAGTTATTGGACTCGACCCGGTACATCAAGTAGATAAATTAGTCAAATACAATCCGATTGACAATATATCATTAGAATACCCACCAACACTATTTTTACATGGTGATAAGGATACAGATGTGCCATACGAACAATCTGTAACTATGTATGAAAAACTTTGTGGAGCTGGAGTGCAATGTGAGTTAATCACAATCCAGGACGGTGATCATGGCTTTGATAATAATTTTAACGATCCCCAGGTTCAGAGAGCTTTTAATAAGATTTTAAAATTCTTAAAGTCATATATGTAAAGATTATGTATAGTTAGCGCAGGAGGTTGAGTGTTGTGAATAATGTTAAATTAATGGTTGACACCTATACTTGCACAGGTTGTAGCAGATGCATTCCATTTTGTCCCCATGGCTATATTTCTATGAAACAAGGTAATTTAGGGTTTCCTGTGCCATATATTGAAAAATGCTATGATTGTGGTCAATGTATAAAAAGCTGCCCATTTTCAACTGAATTTAATGAAGATGAATGAAATATGGACTGTGTAAATAAATGACAATTAACCATATGTTTTAGCTATTGAATTAAAGGAAAGTGGCGAGTTAATTGGTGACACAGGAGTTAATGAAGTTAAAGGCAAAAATGTTTAACTACGTTATAGTTCGAATTTTGCATTAATCTTAGAAACATGGTAGTATTAAGGTTGATGTAAAATTTAAATATGAATGGAGGTGTTAATAATGGATAAGTTACCAAATTGCCCAATGTGTAATTCTGAGTATACTTATGAAGATGCCAATTTCTTGATTTGTCCAGAATGCTTTCATGAATGGAAACCTGAAGGTGCAGCTGAACATAAGGCAGATGTAAATATCATAAAAGATGCAAATGGTAATATCTTAAATGACGGTGATACTGTTACGGTAATCAAGGATCTTAAATTAAAAGGCAATTCATCAATTAAAAGAGGTACAACAGTTAAAAACATAAGATTAATTTATGAACCAAGTGATGGTGTACATGATATTGATTGTAAAATAGATGGTTTTGGAGCTATGCTATTAAAATCTAGCGTTGTTAAGAAAATATAATGAAATGTACGTCAATTGAGTGAGGCTTACCTTGGTGGTGCTTTTCTATTAATAAATAAGGTGACATCTACTTAGATAGTTAATACAACTATTAAGGAAGGTGTCACCTTAAAAGTGCTTTATTATATCAGC
>CAZODB010000204.1:0-1969 GCA_964578425.1 uncultured Herbinix sp. | reverse complement strand
ATAAAGAGGAGGACACATGAATAAACAAAATCTACTTTGCTACACTCGTATTCCGATGGATGAAATGGTATATTCAAGTAAACTTGCATATAGCATGCATTTGGCTATTAGTGGAGATGATAATACCTATAATCCACTCAACAACAATTTGGGTATACTTTATACAAAAGCAACAAGCAATCCGGATGGAACCTTGAACGCGAAAAGCCTAAAACAGCCATACTTAATTACTTTGAGTCAAGGAGGATATGCTGTATTAGCGATTCGTACACTACCTGCCGGTGAGGATGATGAAGAAAGTAAAGGTTGTATTATTGTTTTTACGTCGAAGGATTTAATTCAGTATGAAGAGGTTGGATTGCTTCGAGTCAGTGTTGATGATTATGTACACGACGTATTATGTCACTATGACGAGGATCAGCAATGCTATATAGTACGGTGGAAGGATGCGTCTGATGAGTGGTATCAAACACAAATTGATAGCTTTGATAACTTGGATAAAACATATGACAGTGCTAGTATACCATCTCCATCAGTAGAAGAGATTTACACTGACATTGAGGGATGTGTATCTCGTAATACAATCGAGATTACTGAGGCAGTAAGTAAGAAATTAATGAACAGATTAACAAATCCAAAAAATTGCTCTGTACAAGTTCCAAAAGAAATTACTGTGGCTTCCAAAGAGGAAGTTATGGGTGTTAAGGCAGAGGCTATCTACACCGATGATTCTAAAGTAATTAAGAGTGTGGACTGGAACATAGATGATATCGATTTTAGAGTTGCCGGCACATATTCCATTACAGGTAAAGTTAAGAAAGATTATTTTTGCTTTCCTTTAGCAGTCAATCGTGCAGATCCGAATATTATTCAATGGAAAGGATTTTACTATTTTATTGCAACTAACGATACTGATAGTAATCATACATTGTATATTAGAAAATCAGATAGTATTCCTGGGCTAGAAGAGGCAGAAGAAGTGCTAGTCCTTGATAGCGATACTTACTCTGACATAAAGAATCTATTATGGGCACCAGAATTTCACATTATAGATAATGAATTATATATATTCTTTGCTGCAACTACGGGAGAGTTTTTCTATGAGGAAGCTCATGTGATGAGATTAAAGCAAGGTGGAAGTCCAACGAATAAGATGGACTGGGAGCGACCTAGGAGAATTGTTCGTAAGGATGGAAGTGATTTGTGCAAAGCTGGCGAGGTGATTTCCCTTGATATGACTTATTTTGAGTGGCAAGGAAATGCATATGTCGTTTGGTCACAACGCCAGTTCCTACCAGTTGACCAAGGCGCTTGGTTATATATCGCGAAGCTAGACAAAGAAGAGCCTTGGAAGCTGAGTTCTGATCCGGTAATATTAGCTAAGCCAGAATATGGCTGGGAGAATAATCATGCCTTTGTGAGTGAAGGGCCATATGCAATTATCTGTGACAAAAAACTATTTTTAACATACTCTGCTTCCGCAACAGATGCTACATATGTTGTTGGTCTTATGGAAATAGAGGAAGGTTTGGATTTACTACAGCCTATGAATTGGACAAGAATAAACTTTCCAATTTTAACATCTCATAGTGTCAGAGGAGAATACGGAACTGGGCATAATTCATATGTTATGGATGATGATAATAATTTGTGGAATGTTTATCATGCAAGAATAGGAGTTAATGGTCCAAGAAGTACAGGAATTCGTCGTGTTCATTTTAATGCAGAAGGATATCCTATATTAGATTTAAATGAAGAGGACAGTCTTATGAAGGAACTAAGAGATGTAAAAATGAATATTACTGTTAAGCTATTATAGCAGAAGAAAACCAGGTCCATTATCATTATCAAACAAGCAAGTAGTCCTCTTCCCTCAACATTATACAAGGGAAGAAGATATGTAGTATTAGTAGTTATACTTAAAGAAAAGTTTGTAGGGACAGGTTCAGGGAATGTTCAAATCTTGTTG
>CAZODB010000203.1:0-3886 GCA_964578425.1 uncultured Herbinix sp. | reverse complement strand
ATATTATTTTCTTTGACATAAATTGTCTAGTGCATTATGATAATCTATATATTGTAATGGGGGTGGGTATTAGTTTGAGAACAGAAAACGAAATGATGAATTTAATTATGAGTAAAGCCATAGAAGATGATAGAATTCGAGCAGTCACCATGGATGGCTCCAGAGCAAATAAGAATGCTGTACATGATGAGTATAGTGATTTTGATATAGTATACTTTGTTAAAGATGTAAGAGAATTTACAAAGGATAAAAGCTGGATTGATTATTTCGGAGATATACTTATTGTCCAGTGCCCAGAGGATTGGTACAAGCATCCCTATGATTATGATAGCCATGATACATTTGCGTATTTAATTCAATTTGCAGATGGTAATAGAATAGACCTAACTATTGTTGATATCAGTAATATCGAAAATGAGAAGGATAATGATGAGCCAAGGATAGTCCTGCTTAATAAAGATAATTATAAGGAATTAAAGCTAGTAGATGATGAAAAGGCATTTTATCTAAAGCCACCAACACATATGGAGTTTTATCATACTTGTAATGAATTTAGGTGGATATCCTTGTATATAGCAAAGGGGATATGCAGAGAAGAATTCTATTACGCAAGATATGCCTTTGATTTATTCCTAATGGAAATGTTCATGAAGATGCTTAATTGGAAAATTGGTATAGAGCATGGATTTGATATTACAACCGGACATTATAATAAATATCTAAAAAGATTTATCACAGCAGATGAAATGAAACGAGTACAAGGAATATTCCCAAATGGTGAGTATGAGGATATGTGGGATAAGTTATTTCTTATATATGATTATTTTCATGAGTTGGAAGCTGTGGTGGCAGAGCATTTTAATTTTCCGATTGATATTATGGAAGCTAAAAGAGTAAGAGCTTTTTTGAAGGAGAGAAGGCAGCTGCACTAAGGAGGTTCACATGATAATACCTAAAATAAAAGTGGAGATTTCAGATATAGAATACAATACACTTTCTATTGCTGAGTTACTATTAAGTTCATACAAGATAATTATGATAAAATCCGATAGACATATGGGGATGACTTTGATGATGTACGTGGGTTTCAACAAATCTCATTGAGAGGGTTCCATAGAATACTTGAAATATCTTCGCTCAATGAGATAACTAAGCTAGGTACAAATACGAAACGACGTTATAATTGGCTGTTCGCTCCTATGATAATAGAGTAGTGGGAACTGTATGTACGATGAAAACGGTACTATTATTGCTGTAGCTACAGCTGGATCAGAAAGGAATTAACATGGAGGACTCAGTAGTATTAGGTGCTAATAAAGAATACATACAACAAACGAAGAAATATAACAAAAATGACGCTATCTTAGCATTTGCCTTATACATCCTTATGCTCCTTGTGCTTTTATGGATTGGAAAAATATTTGTACAAAAGAACCTGAATATGACAGAAACATATTTGTTCCTAATTACAGGGATCTATTCATTAACATTTATCGTTCTTGTTTTTATAATTTGTTTGATGCGAAAGCAAAAATTGGTTACTGTAGGCTTTAGTATGAAACAAGCAAAAAAATCATTAATAATAGGAATAATTTCTCTAGCTGTGACTGCCGGTCTATTTTGTATATGGTTTGCAATTACTGGTCCTACAATCCGAACAGACTATATAATTATTGTAATGCGAGTTATTTACTATTTGATTTTTATTGGGTTTACTGAAGAGCTTGTATTTAGGGGGTATATAGGTACAAGATTATATGGCTATTTTGCTAATAAGCAGAATTCGGTAGCAATAGTAGGTATTATGTTTTCATTGATGCACATTCCTTTTCATATGACAATTGCTCAAATAAGTTTTATTGAATACATATCTACTAATTGGATTAACCTAATCATTCTTGCTATTACCCACTGTGGATTTCAATGGCTGTACTCAAAATATAATAGTATCATAGCACCAACTATTCTACATTTCTTAATAGATTTTGTTCAGTGGCTCATTGCCTATTATGGCGCATAACAAATATATATACTAGGAGGAATGCTTTATGGAAGATGATTTAAAAATCAAAATGTACTCATTTACGATGGATTGCAAAGACCCACATGAATTAGCTAAATTTTATGGTGTGCTGCTAAAGTGGGAAGTGATGTTCATGGGCGAAGAATGGGCATGTGTATACGCTCCGGGAACTAATCAGGGAGCATATCCTGGTATATTGTTTCAGAAGAATCTTGAGTATAAACCTCCAGTGTGGCCAGAGGAGCCTGAAGCTCAACAGCAAATGGCACATTTAGACTTTGCTGTTAATGATTTGGAAAAAGCAGTTCAATATGCAATCCATTGTGGAGCAACAATTGCAAATAAGCAATTTTCTGATGATTGGAGAGTTATGTTTGATCCCGCCGGACACCCTTTTTGCTTATGTCAAATGAAATCTATTATCGAGAGTGCGCATTTTGGGCTGTTATAGTATTATCAACTGCCCACTTACTTAGCAAGCCAGTGGGCAGTTAATACTATGATAAATTATTACAATACGTAAGCTATATATGAGGCAGACCAGTTAGTAACAAGTATAGGAAATCATAGTTTTGGTAAGGTGAGTGTATCAGGGTTCATCAATTTTAATCTCAAGATCCGGTTGATGACCCTTACCCATCTTATGTCTGGCTTTTCTGTTGGCAACTGTATCGAATATTATTGAAAAGTCATAATCCTCAGGATAAAGCTCTGAGGCTGGGACATTTAGCTTTAGTCTCTTATGGTTAATAAGGATTTTCTTCTTTTTCATCTGAACAAGGATGTCTCCGCTATCATTAGATGCCTTACATACTATTCCTATTTTTTTCTCGGGATAGACCAGAACACTATCACCTAAGCGAAAGCTCTCAGCTCTTTTTGAAGCTTTGGAAGAGGTGTTTTCTTTTGCCTTTTTTATTCTAGGGCCTGAATATTCTTTTTTGGAAGTATTCTTATTTGAAGCTCTCTCATCATCAAATAATAATCCAAGCTCATCCATCGCCTTTTCACTATAGGCTTCCTTACATGCACGCCTAATTATCCGATAAGGCATACCTAAGCGCTTTGCTATATAAAGGGCGCAGCTTTCACCGGCTTTGCCAAGCTCCAGCTGATAGAGCGGCTGTAGTGTCTCCCGGTCAAAGGACATTCTCGCATTCATAATACCGCTTTCCTGCTCTGCATATAGCTTAACCTCGGGATAATGGGTCGTAGCGAGAAAGAGGCATCCGCTATTCTTAAGCTCATCAAGCAGGGCAATGGCTATGCCCATTCCTTCCGTCGGATCGGTTCCCGAGCCCAGTTCATCTAGTATCACTAGACTTTCCTTATTCACTCTCTTAAGGATATCAAGAATGTTAGTGATATGGGAGGAAAACGTAGAAAGGTTCTCAGTTATATTTTGCCCATCTCCTATATCACATAGGACCTGACTGTTCATGCATAGATCAGCCTCGTCGCAAGGGATATGAAGACCACATTGAGCCATTATGCTAAGTAGACCTACAGTCTTTATTGCAACGGTTTTACCGCCTGTATTTGGTCCGGTAATGACAACACCTCGAATATCACTATCCTTTCCCATACTGATATTAAGCGGAACACAGATCTCTCTATCCATAAGAGGATGACGTCCGTTCACAATATTAAGGTATCTACTGGTATTGATGGACGGAGCTACTGCGCAAAAATCAACACTAAGCTTACCCTTAGCAAATATAAAATCCAGCTTTGCAATAACCCTCATATTCTCTGTAAATATTTCGTTATTATCAGCAATATGGGCTGTAAGGGTATATAGAATCTTACGAACTTCATTTTCTTCATCTAGCTTTAGCAGTATAAGCTCTGAACTCATAATCG
>CAZODB010000202.1:1956-3926 GCA_964578425.1 uncultured Herbinix sp. | reverse complement strand
CTCTAGCTTTCTTTGGATTGACATACCTTCCTGTATAATCATCTTATTCCTCCCCGCTCCAAACATCTGTTCTAATTAATTATAGCAAAGCGGAGAAATTAAGTCAACTGTTTTCGAACAACTGTTCCAGTTTTTTTAGAACGACCGTTCCATTCTTTATGATTATGATTACTTTATGATTCACCTTCTTTATGAATCGAACGAGTGTTCCAATTCTTTTATATCTATTATTTATTTATGTGGCGACCTGTCTCTTCCTCTTGGCTACCACCAGAGCTATAGCCAGAAATACAGCAGCAAATCCGATTTGAATGGCCATATACTGAAATACCGGGGTGAGATTTTTCATGCTGTTATTAGGTAGACTTCCTATTGTGTTGTTTGCCCTAACATACCAATACGAAGGTAAGAAGCTTGCGACTCTTATAACAGCAGCTCCTAAAAATTCCTGAGGTACAAACATTCCACTAAGAAATGCCAGTCCCAATGACAGGGCTGTCGATAATGCCTGCACAGCATTCTTACTCTTTACCGTAATACCTACAAGATAGCTGATGCAAAGGACAACTATAGCATAAACCAGGGCATTTATCCAGGTTAATACAAGACTAAAGTCAAGCCTACGAAATGGATTGCTTAGATATCCAACTATAATAAATATCAGAAGATAAACTAAGACAAACATCAGGTTAGCCAATATAAGTTGAAAGTTAAAGCCCTTGGATGATACAGGAGAAGCAAACTGTTTCCTCCTTATCTCTATGCCATTAAATGACATCATAACAGTGCTAACACCTAGTACAAAGCACACTATCATAATATAACCTAAATAGTTAAAATAATATATGTTAAATTCCGTTGAATCTAAAGATTTTTTTCTACCCGAATCTATTATTACCTCAGTCTCTGACAGAGGGTTCTTTTCTAAGAAGGCAGTAAGCTCACTTATTCCAAATCCCGGATTATAGCTGATATAAACCCTGGCCATATTTAGATAATTGTCGATAGCGCTATCAACTGACTGTACAGCAGTCATCATATCAGGTAGGATTTCCTTAATAAGCATTATTTCATTTCCGCTAAGAAATCCATCAGTAAAACCCATAGGAATAGTAAGTATATAGTTGACCTCATGATAAAATAATGCATCCCTCCTGGCCCCGTCACTATCCTCTACATCCATGAACTTCACATAGCCCTCAAGGTAGGATGCAAAGGCTTCAACAAATTCATTGTCTCCATCGTTGTTAATAAGCAGTACCGGAACCCTACTTACAGTAAAATCCTTACTATTATCTCTAATTATAAAAAAAGTTATAAGTAGTGTTATGGCTATAAACATGATCCCATATAGAATCAGACTAGCTAATTGCTTCTTCATAATCTTAAAATATGTTCTAAATACTTGCATAGGTTTTCCTCCTTAATCCAAGATAGGATGCTAGACCCAAAATGATAGCCATTATAAGTAGAATCATAATGTTCATATAAAAGCGATTAAAGTCATCGTAGTAATACAAGCTATAAAAAGAATCTGATACAAGATTCACTGGATTCAAATATGACAATATAGGAGCCTTTTTTACTATAATATACTTCATCTCTACAAACATCATACCCGATAGAAAGGATCCAAACATAATAATCGAGGTGGTTATGGCACTTTGTACATTGGTGCTTCTATTTACCCAGACGCCTACTGTTGCACCCATAAAATGTCCTATAATTGAGCCGATAATGCATGCCAGTATTAGCTGGGCTAAATGATTTCCAAAATTTATGCCTAATACCTTTATCATATAAAGTAGCATAAGAGCAATGCTGCCAGCATGAGCAGTGAAGGCTGCAGACATATTAATAAGAAGTAGCTTCATTTTATTAATTGGTGACACATTTATCCTGGCTCCACGACTGGAACGGTTTCCTTGAATATTAGTCACTTCATCTAGTCCCCAGTTAGCTGCCATTAA
>CAZODB010000202.1:0-1856 GCA_964578425.1 uncultured Herbinix sp. | reverse complement strand
AGCTGTCCCAAGCACATCCTTTAGAGTATTTATATCATTTTCATCCTCTATATCCTGCACATGATGGGCATGCACGTATGCAATATTTATAGTTTCAAGATCACTTGATGTAAATAGATTTGTAAAGGCAAAATAAAACAAGGTCGAAAGTATGACAGGAAATATATAACTCCAGAATATGTTCTCTTTGTTTTGAAACAGGCATTTTAGCCTTGACTTATATAAATGAAATATCATATTTTTAACCCCTTCCTAGTCTCTTAATTCCTTACCGGTAATCTCAAGGAATACATCATTTAATGTTGGTAGCTGTGTAAATACCTTTCCAAAGTCAATTTTATCTTTCTCCATAAAATGCAGTACTTGTAAAAGGTTGTTTTTACCTCTTCCTGATTTTATCTCCAACTGGTTATCATCATATGTAACTGATATAACATTGGGCATTTCCCTAATCATAACAATCTGCTCATCAGTTATTTGGTGCGCCTCAAGGGTTATCTTCTCACCTATTGAAATCATTGCCTTCAGCTCTTCCTTAGTGCCCTGTGCAACCACCTTGCCCTTATCAATAATTGCTATATTACTACATATCTGCTCTACCTCCTCCATGTAGTGAGAAGTATATATAACGGTTGCCCCCTCTTCATTAAGCTGCTTAATTCCCTCAAGGATTTTATTTCTACTCTGGGGATCAACTGCTACAGTAGGTTCATCCAATATAATGAGCTTTGGCTTATGGACAATACCGCAAGCGATATTCAATCTTCTAAGTAATCCACCGCTGAGCTTTTTGGGATAGAAGTTCTTATAATCCTCTAGGGAGACGAACCTAATAGCCTCCACAGTAAGCTCCTTAATCCTTGCCTTATCCTTAATATAGAGGCTGCAAAAATAATAAATATTTTCATATACAGTTAGCTCATCAAATACAGCCACATTCTGCATGATGATACCTATATCCCGTTTGATATCATACTCATCGGGACCCATCTTCTTTCCAAAAATCTCTATCGTACCCTTATCGTATTTTAGTAGCGATAAAATACAATTAATAGCTGTCGTCTTCCCAGAACCGTTAGGTCCTAAAAGGCCAAATATTTCACCTTCCTTAACATTAAAACTCAGATAATCTAACGCTACAAGGCTTCCATATCTCTTTACAAGTCCATCAACCTTAACTAACATATTCCTTCAATACCTCCTAGATATTTATTGTTTTTAGTTATTACGACGGAGGATTTATCCTCCCTCAATTCAATACTTTTTACTGTCTACAATGAATGAATTATCCTGCATCTTAATCAAAGCTTTCTTATATTTATTTGATAATACTACTATATCCCTATTAAGAAGCCCTGTGTAGTGAATTAAGTCACTAAATCCCATGACAAATGTCACTATCAAAAAATTTTAGATAACACTCGGGCATTTGTCATTTGACAACATGTAACTACATGTCACATACATGTCACTATCAAGAAATTTTTTCTTGACAAATCAAATTGACAGATGCATACTCAAAAGGTAAAGTGACATTTGTAGACAGAAGAAAGGACACGTATGAAGTTATATTTAATTACTAATACCGAATGGATTATTATGCAAGTTCTTTGGAAAAAACCAAAAAGTACCTTGGGTGAAATAGTATCCCAGTTGGATGGATTCGGATGGAGTCAGTCAACTATTAAGACATTAATAAAGCGTTTGGCTGACAAAGGATATATAGACACCGATAAAACAGTCAAGAATAATTTCAAATACTCTGCTGCGGTAGTGGAGAATGAATGTAAATTGGAAAAAACAAGGGATTTTCTTGCAAGGGTATTTGACGGGTCGATTTCCATGTTGGTTTCGAC
>CAZODB010000201.1:0-3971 GCA_964578425.1 uncultured Herbinix sp. | reverse complement strand
ATACCTATCTGCCATTTATTGTAGATATTATATCATTATGTTATAATGTCACGGTAAGCGGATTAATTCAAGATAATCAGCACATTTTATATGACACGATTTCTGTGTCATAATAAAATCGGATGATTAGCTTGGATAAGCGCATCGGTTCAGCAAGCTGAATCTTTACGTGAACGAGAAAACCATAGGTTTTCGAGTCTAATCCGCATATTATTACTATCCGAACGGAGACTTATTATGCCAAATTACAAACTCACAATTCAATATGACGGAGGACGCTATAGGGGCTGGCAAAGGCTAGGCAATACAGAAAATACTATTCAAGGAAAGCTAGAAAAGGTTCTAACGGAGCTAGTCGGTGAAGGCACAGAAATTATAGGCTGCAGCAGAACCGACGCAGGGGTTCATGCTTTTAGCCAGATAGCCAACTTCCACACCGAGCGGCATTTTTCAGAGGCTGAGGTTATGGAATATTTTAATCGCTATCTTCCAAATGATATAAGCGTAATAAATGTTGATATAGTATCCGATAGGTTTCATGCCAGATACAATACCAAATCAAAGACATATCTTTATAAGATTTGGAACAAGGAGTATTCGCATCCCTTTATGAGAAAGTATAGCATGCATGTGATTGAGAAGCTGGATATACCTAATATGCTTAAGGCAGGAAGCTATTTTGTCGGAGAGCATGACTTTACCGCATATTCCAATGCCAAGTCTAAGAAGAAGTCCATGGTGAGAAATATCATCTCCATTGATATTGAAGAGAAAGAGGAATTTATTGATATCAGAATAGCTGGTGACGGCTTCCTCTACAATATGGTTCGAAAAATCGTCGGTAGTTTGATAGAGGTAGGGCTGGGTGAGATAGAAGCAAAGGATATTCCGAATATTATAGACCTAGGTATTAGGAAAGAAACCGGAAGAATGGCAGAGCCAGGGGGTCTGTATCTGGAGAAGATAGAGTATTAAGCATCTGTGGATGAAGATTTTAACAACCATGTTTAAGAAGTCCATATTCTTTGCTTTACGCATTGATTTATTTGTAACGATAAATTATGATAAATTAAAAGTTGATTAAAATAATACGATGTGAAGGATACTGTAATGAATAGAAGGCTAATATCAAATACAGCAAAATATATTATTTTTCTTCTGATAATTATAGTGCTTTTCATTGGACTATATTTATCTAGGTTGCATAAGAATTCTAAGGAGGATATATCATTAGCCTTAAATGAAAATGAGCTTCTGATTGATTACACTATAGATGAATCTTTTGCATATACCTTGATAAATACGAATGGAATAGAGGATTACGGGGACTTATTCGTGGTCTTTGGAAGAAATGAAGATCTATGGCATAGATCCTATGAGAATGATTTCAAGAACCTTATGCCCTGGAAGGTTGAGCTGGCTGATATAGATGGAGATAATATCCCTGAGATCCTCATAGCCCTTCAGAAAACCACTCCTTATGATAAGGAAATAAAAAACCGAATGTTTATCTTTAATTATCAGGACAATATTCTAGCAAGAAAGTGGACTGGTTCAAGGATAGCAGGTATATGGAGAGAGTTTTATCCTATGGAATTACTGTCTACACCCGGACAGGAGCTAGTATTTATCGAGCAGGCGGGGGAAGATTTGGAGAAAATCAGTATATACTCATGGTTTGACTTTGGTTTTTTTATGTTAGCAGATAGTAAGGCCTATCCTAGGATACAAAGCATAAATATGAAGGGTGAAAATTCACTGGAGATTACATATTATGAGGAAGAACAAGAGATAGTCCAGATTTTGTCGGTAATAGAGGGTAGGCTATTGCCTAAAGAGGAAGATTAAGACAATTGAGGATTACAACAATACATATGACACAGTCTTACAAAATATAGACATCATAGCATATAACTAATATTATGAAATGGAATATTTAAAATCGGTAATGTAAGTTTGATATGAAAAATTAGAGTAAAAGTTTAAATTAAGGGGAGGTCTTGTCATGAAGAAATGGATATCTGTTATTCTGTGTGTTTGCTTGCTTATAACAGGATGCAGTAAAGGGAAAAAAGAGGAGCCGGTTAATCAAATACCAGATGCGGAAAATGAGCAGAGCGAAGGTTCCGATGCAGAAGATGAAGCCAGTGGTAAGGATACTTTAGATACGGTTGATAAAGATGATGATATCATTATTTCTGATGATCCCCTGGCTCTAAGGCTTAATAATGAATGGGCTGCTGTTACACTTACAGGAGTAAGTCAGCCTGATTTTATCATGCCCAGCTTTGAGGCAAAGGTGGACTCTTATGAGGTTAAAAAGGATCTATCAAACATTGAAAATATTCAGTATTTTAATGGCTTTACAGATGAACAGAAGGAAATGCTGTCTAAGAATGGGTTCATAGTTTTACCTAGCACAAACACCAGAATGAGCTATATATATGATCTCAATGAATATCTGAAGGTGCCGAATTTTGTTACAACTGATTCGGTCTTACACCTTTACCATCAATTCTTTGACAAATCATTATTGCATATTGAATCTGATTATCTATATAACTATATGGATATTCTGACAGATCAAATGCTTGATAAATCTATTCGTTTAATCGATATCCTAGAGGATAAGGAAATGAAGGCCTTACAGGAAAAGAACATCATATATTTTCTTGTGGCAAGAATGCTGATGGTTGATAGTAAGGATGTTGATGTAGAGATAAGAGAAGAGCTTTTGAATATTGCTGTAGAGGAATTCGATCTTATAGAAGCTGCAGAGAGCTTTACCCAGTCCCCATTACTTGCTTTTGATTTAGATTATTCTCAGTTTACTGTAAGAGGCCATTATACAAGAAGTGAAGAGCTGGGACGATTTTTTAAGGCTCTGATGTGGTTTGGTACTGCACCACTTCCCTTCTACGATAATGATGATAAATTAATATACGAAAATGTGCTTCAATCCTTATTAATGTCCTATACTACCTTCTTGGATTCAGAATTCATCTGTGATGCAGAGCTCTGGAATAATATATACCAGCCTACCAAGCAATATGTAGGCGACTCTGACGATATAAATGTCTTTATGATGAACGGATTAAGGCTAGAGGTATTCGGTGAAAGCAGCGACCCAAATGTTTTTGATGATGATGAATATTATGATAAGCTAGTTCAGGCTGTGAAGGACTTGCCCGAGCCTAAGATACAGGGTAGATTTTCACCTAATGTGGCCGATCCAATAACGACCCCGACTGGAAAGCAATTTAGATATATGGGTCAGCGTTATATAATGGATAGCTACATTATGCAGGAGCTTATGATGCCTATCCTAAGACCCCTACCATCAGCCCTTGATGTTATGGGCGTACTTGGCAGCGAAATAGCTGAAGACCTTATGATGAATTATTATAAACCGCAGGATAATTGGCCTGACTATGTAGATACATTTTATTCTTTAAAAGAAGAAGTTTCAGAATATGACGTGGATACCTGGGGTGAGAATCTCTATAATGGATGGCTTTGGACTATTAAAGAGAACCTCACGGAGTATGATAAGGATTCTGGTATGCCATACTTTATGACTAATGATGCTTGGAAGGCAAAATCATTAAATGCCTCTGTGGGAAGCTATACTGAGCTTAAGCATGATACCGTCCTATATGGAAAACAGGGTGTTGCCGAGGGAGGTAATGGAGTAATATACAAAGAGCATTATCACTATGTAGAGCCCAATGTATATCTTTATAGCAAGCTGCTATACCTAACTGAATATACTATGTCGGTACTTAGAGAGAGGAACATGCTAGAAGATAGCTTAGAGCAAGGGGCTACCTATTATCAAGAGCTTCTTCAATTCCTCATAGAATGTAGCATCAAGGAACTGCGAAACGAGAAACTGTCAAATGATGAATATGATAAACTGTTATACTATGGTGCTTCTATGGCGAATATTTCTGATAACTTTTTACTAGCTG
>CAZODB010000200.1:0-3991 GCA_964578425.1 uncultured Herbinix sp. | reverse complement strand
AAATGATATATTTGTCTATCATTCCAGGTCCCAGGAATGCTTTGATAAGAAATGTAAGTGGTCAAAAGAATATTCCTTGTATGATCCATGTCGCTCAGCTAGAGTTAGATCAGTTATATGGACAGAGGATGGTTTCCCTATATTAAATGGGGTAGAGCCGAAACAGTCAAATAAATAAGAAGCGTACAGGGAGGTTGCAGATTAATATCAGCAGCCTCCTAGATGCAATTAAAAGGAGGGTAGGAGCAACCATAGCTGCTCATTGTGATATGTTTTTTAATATACCATTTCAGGATTATCATTTTGTTCTAAAGATTGAAAATTCTTCTATAAGAGTTCTGGCTGGGAATTGGGGCGTATTTAATGAATCCTTCACCAACCATATACATAGCTATTATGAGCTTCATTATGTTACGGGCGGTCAAGGGACCCTGGTCACTGATACCATGAAAATGCCCCTAGCAAAAGGCTGCTTCTATTTGCTTCCCCCCAGAACCAATCATGAGCAATGGAGTGACAAATCGGATTGTTTAGAGGAATACCATCTGTCATTTGAGTTGAATAGTTATTCAGAGAAGGATAATATCTGGAATAGCTTATTTTCAAATGGTTATTATAGTACGGATAAGGGTGAAATAGAGATTCATTTTGAAAATATATCTAGGGAAGCTAAAAATAAGCAGTACTCCTATCATGATATAATAAAAAATGAGCTTACTGCTATTTTTATAAAGCTGATGCGCAAAGTTCCTATGAATAAGAGTGAGATAATTCCTAAGTCGGTTTATTTGGATGATAAACGAAGTATGATAATTGATGATGCCTTTATTTACCAATACAATACCATAACCTTATCAGAACTTAGCCAGCAATTAAATTTAAGCTCAAGACAGACACAGAGATTTATCCAGGATAAGTATGGGGTATCCTTTTCCACCTTAAAATGTAAATCTAGACTGAGTCATGCCGCCATGCTTATTTCTACAACAAAACTTCCTCTAGAAGAGATAAGCAATATGGTGGGTTATAAGAATTATTCTTTCTTTGGTAAAATCTTTAAAGAACAATATCATATGACACCGGCAGTTTATAGAAAAAAACATTCAAAGACATAACGCTAAGGTGACATTTTGCAGCCATATAAGGTCGTATTGTGACATGGAAAGGAATCTTCATAAGGCTTATAATAGTCTTATAACAAGAAGGTCTGAAACAATAAACATTACTGTAAACATGGAGGTAAGATATGTCATATAAGCATAGTAAGAAGATGAAATCCAATTCCTACACCGATATAGTTCCCTATTATCCTTATTCCAAGATTGACGGGGGATGGCGTGATGGAATGGTTACAGGAAATGGTGAAAATGGCGTAGTATGCACCTGCTCACCATATTCTGAAACTTATATTTTTCAAAATATGTACTTTATTATGCCTAGTCGTGAGCCTAGGGTTGTTCCGCCAGAGGTTACAGGTGAACTTCATGAGGCAAGGCAGGCTGTAATCAATTTTGATGATACATGGAATGTACATGATAGAAAGCGTACCTATCTATATTGTTATCATCCTGGACATCAGATAAGGCTGAGTATGCCGAAGGAAAATGTTCTAGATTATATCAGAGAGACTGATTATGAGACCGGTGAGGTTATGGTGAAATACTCAGATAAATACGGAGCATGGATAAGAAAAACCTTTACCTCAAGGGAGGATAATGTATCCATAACTCAGATTAGAAAATCATCAGAGGGTAGAAAAATTAATCTAGATATATCTCTTGACGATTTGTCTTCTATGAAGAACTTCAATAGTGATGTCTGGGGAGGCAAATATAAACGTAATAATGAATATATACAGTATAAGAAGTTGGTAGCAGATGACTGCTCTAGTATTGGCATAGTTGCTCATTATCCTGATTTTGAGGAGAGTGAATTATCGCAAGGTGGCTACGCAGGAATAAGCAGAATAATTACTGTTGGAGGGCAGAAGACCAAGATTAAATCTGTAGAAACTGATGAAGAGATTAATGTAGGTGAAGATAAGAATTCCTTTATTCGTATTACTGATGCCGATGAAGTGTACCTTATAACAAAATGTACCCGTACACATCAGATGGGTAAATTCGATTCTTTTAAGGAAGCTTCTAAATATGATATCGTAGATCGATTGCTGGCAGATACAGCAGAAGTGGAGTCAAAGTATACAGATAAAGATGAAATATTCTCATATACAGCAGCATTAGCCCCTCATAGAGAAAAACATTCTGCCCTATATAATGCAGTTGGCTTTACACTTGGGTCCAAGGAGGATAAAAATCTTCCTAACGAAGAGTTGTTGCAGAAGCAAAGGACTAATAATGAGATTATGGATGCTATGGTTGAAAGAGTTTACAATCATGGTAGATATGTACAGATTTCCTGTGCTGGTTATTCTGCACCAAGGCTATGTGGCTTATGGACAGGAGAGTGGAATCCTGGCTGGAGTGGTGCTTATACCATGGATGCCAATGTGAATATTCAGGTATCAGGTATGAATACCGGTAATGTCTACGATGGAGCTATTGGTTATATCTACTTTATCTTAAGACAGGTAGAGGATTGGATTAATAATGCACGTATGGTATATGGAATGAAGGATGCTATATTGATTCCGGTCAATACAGATGGAGATAGAGCAGTCATGGTAGAATATGACCAGTACTATCCCTTCCAATACTGGAACGCAGGGGCAAGCTGGGTTCTACTTCCCATATATGAATTCTGGCAGTGCTACGGTAATTGCAAGATACCTGTAAATGATAAGGTAAGTCGTTTATATGAGCAGGAGTACCTTGATTTGGAGAAGGATGTCTTATATCCGCTTCTTACCATGCAGGCTCATTTCTGGGAACAGCTATGCACACCAGAATACTATACCGATGCTAATGGCATAGCCAGATATACCGAGGGCAAGAAAGAGTTATTAGATGGTGAAAGATATTTGATAATTCCTTCCTATTCACCGGAAAACAAACCCAATGGCTATAATAGTGTCATAACAGCTAATGCAACCATGGATATTTCAGCAGCTAGGGATGGACTTAAAATGGCCATTGCCATAGAAAAAACATTAGCTAAAGAAGGATACGAAAAAAACATAGAGAAATGGGAGCATTTAATAGGTAGACTTCCTGAATATAAATATGATGATACAGGTGCTTTGTGTGAATGGTCTATGGCCAGATATGAAGAGAATCATTTGCATCGTCATATAAGCCACTTATACTGTGCATGGCCTGCCTATGAAATGGGAAATGACCTAGAATTATTAAATGCCTGTAATAAAGCAATCGCCAACAGAAATCGTGAAAACAAGGGAGGAGATGATACTTCATCCCATGGATGGATTCATAGAATTTTAGTGGCAGCAAGGCTGAAAAATAGTGAAGGGGCTTACGAAATGCTACATACCCTTATGTCCAGTAATATATATTTTAATTCATTTATGACAGACCATAATATAGACAGAAGCATCGGGGTATATTGTACAGATACATCCCTTGGTACAGTAGGAGTTATCAATGAAATGCTACTATACTCCAATACAGGAGAGATAGAGCTACTCCCAGCCTTGCCATCAAAATGGACCAAGGGTTCCATATGCGGATTAATGGCAAGAACGAATGCACAGGTAATTAAGCTGGAATGGAATCTTGAAGAAGGAGTAGTTACAGCTTCCATAAGATCAGATAAGGAGCAATTCATCAAGATTTCCTGCCCAATTTCTAATGGCACATTTTCGATTGGTGATAAGAATGTATATCGTAGTAATGATTACATTAAGTTTAACAAGGGTGAAGAGATTACTTTTTTATTTAGTATTAACTAATATGACTAAAATAAATTCTTCGAGGATAAATTCTTCGAATGGCTATCGCTACACCAATAGTCTTGAAGTGTTTTTGGAGAATTAGTGTAAAGTACTACAAGAGCACAGGAAATTAAAAACTGC
>CAZODB010000199.1:0-4008 GCA_964578425.1 uncultured Herbinix sp. | reverse complement strand
GCTCATTTATGAAGAATTATGATTATTGGAGAGATTTTGTCCAGACAGGCAAGATCGATGATTATTTGAATTACATCGCGTGTACCAGGGAAGAGAGTTTTAAGGATTATGACACTATCGTAAGCATCAAAGAAGAAGGTGGTTTTCATGCCGGCAGCAACAACCGTGACGGGAATGGTTCTATCGGCCATGCCGGTTGGAGATTATGATAAACGGTTAGTTATATTGACCAAGGAACATGGAAAAATATCAGCATTTGCCAAAGGCGCTAGAAGACCTAACAGCGCCTTATTGGCATGCAGTCAACCCTTCTCCTTTGGAGTGTTTTCTTTATTTACGGGAAGAAGCTCCTACACTGTTACTTCAGCCGAGATATCCAATTATTTTTCGGAGCTTAGAGATGATATAGAAAGTGTATACTATGGTATGTATTTTTGTGAATTTGCAGATTATATAACCAAGGAGAACAATGATGAAAAGGAAATTCTAAAGCTTATATATCAGACCCTACGGGCTGTGGCAAAAAAAACTATTGAGCTGTCCCTAATTCGCTTAATTTTTGAATTTAAAATCATGACCTTAAGCGGAATAGCACCTCAGGTGTTTGAATGTGTAAAATGTGAAAACAAGGAAGCTATTAATTTGTTTTCTATATATAGTGGAGGATTATTATGTACCAACTGTCGAGACAATGATAACTCTGCTATTAAACTCTGCACATCATCAGTTTATACGCTACAGTACATAATATCAAAGGATGTAGAGAGTCTGTATAACTTTAGAGTCAGCCTGGAGGTTCTTAAAGAGCTTGAGATTTGTATCAAAGGTTATTTGGACCATTATTTGGACCATAATTTCAAATCTGCTGAGCTTATTCGTTTGTTGACAAGCTAAAAATCTATATGCAAATCATCTAATGTCAATGGTTTTATAATTATGAGTTGAAATAATCTTCCTTTAAGGTTAAAATGGTATGAATTCAATCGGTACTATGGAGGGATGTATATGAAGAGAATATTAATTTGTGTTATTTTTATATTGAGTATTCTTATGCTAGCTGGATGCAGTAAGAAGGAAATATTTATTACTACTGATGACATTACAGGTAATACAATGCTTGTAAAGCGTGACGGTAGTTTATTTGTGGCTATTACTGAAGAATTTGATAAAAATTATTATAATCTAGACGAGTTAAATGAGTTTATCACAAAGGAAGTAAATGCTTATAATGATATGGTTGGAAGCAAGGAAGTAACTATAGAGGAGCTAGAGCTAAAGAATGGTAAGGCAGTCATGATTCTTAGATACAGCAAGATGGCGCATTATAGTGCATTCAACAGTATGCCTGCGGCATATTTTAGCGCAAGCACAGAAAATGTGGCCCTTGAGCTTCCTAGTCAGTATGTTGATGCAAGAAAGGATGCTAAGGTTGATAAGGATACTGCCATGAAGAATGGTAAGAATCAAATACTGGTTCTGTATGAACCTTATGAGATTATAATAGAGGGTGATATAAGATTTTATAGTGACAATGCAACATTTGTGGAGGAAACTAAGGCAAGAAGCAATAGTGAGGACATGACAGTTGTGATATATAGACCCTAAGCAAGCATTATATAGTAGGGATATCTGCTAATAAATTAACTAAAAATCCAACCCTAGAGATAGAAGGATAATAGTATATATGTAAATATAATTAAGATGTGAGGATGAAAGTATGGAAAAAACAATGGAAAAAATAGTAGCCTTAGCAAAGGCAAGGGGCTTTGTATATCCTGGATCAGAGATATATGGTGGCCTAGCCAATTCCTGGGACTACGGTAATTTAGGTGTTGAGCTTAAAAACAATGTTAAAAAAGCATGGTGGCAGAAGTTTATACAAGAAAATCCCTACAATGTAGGTATTGATAGTGCTATTATAATGAACACACAGACCTGGGAGGCCTCAGGTCATTTAAAAGGATTTTCTGATCCCCTTATGGATTGTAAGGAATGCCGTGAGAGATTTCGTGCGGATAAAATTATCGAGGATTATACAAATGATAAGGGAATTACTTTAGAGGGCTCTGTGGATGCCTGGTCCCATGATGACATGAAAAAATATATAGAGGATAATAAGATTGCCTGCCCAACCTGTGGTAAACATGAATTTACTGATATACGTCAGTTTAACTTAATGTTTAAGACACACCAAGGTGTTACCGAGGATTCTAAAAACGAAGTTTACTTAAGACCCGAGACAGCGCAGGGCATATTTGTCAATTTTAAAAATGTTCAGAGAACCTCTCGCAAGAAGATACCCTTTGGTATTGGTCAGATAGGTAAGGCCTTCAGAAACGAGATAACTCCTGGTAACTTTATTTTTCGTATAAGAGAATTCGAACAAATGGAATTACAATTTTTCTGTGAACCGGATACAGACTTAGAGTGGTTTGCTTATTGGAAGCAATTTTGTATCGATTGGCTTAATACATTAGGGCTAAAGGATGAGGATCTTAGGATAAGGGATCATGGTCCTGAGGAGCTTTCTTTCTATAGTAAAGCCACTACAGATATTGAATTCTTATTCCCCTTCGGATGGGGTGAGTTATGGGGTATTGCAGATCGTACCGACTACGACTTAACTCAGCATCAAAATCATTCCAAGGTGGATATGAGTTATTTTGATGATGAAAAGAAGATTAAGTATATTCCTTATGTGGTGGAACCTTCTCTTGGTGCCGATCGTGTTACTTTGGCATTCTTATGTGCTGCTTATGATGAAGAGGAGCTTGCAGATGGTGATAGGCGAACAGTGCTTCATTTCCATCCTGCTCTTGCACCTGTTAAGATAGGTATACTACCATTGTCAAAGAAACTAGCTGAGCCTGCTGAAAGCATTTACATGGAGCTTAGCAAATATCATAATTGTGAGTACGATGATAGAGGTAATATCGGCAAACGCTATCGCAGACAGGATGAAATAGGAACACCCTTCTGTATCACATATGATTTCGACTCCGAAACTGATGGTAGTGTGACTGTTCGAGACAGAGATACCATGGAGCAGGAAAGAATTAAAATCACAGATTTAAAGGGGTATTTTGAGAATAAGTTCAGATTTTAGAAAAAAACTTTCCTAATTTAGTTAAACTGTGATATAATGCTTTTTGGTGACTAAAAATATAGCATCAATGTACTATTTTTTATATAATTTTTATATGGTAAAAATCGAATCCGTGCAAAAATACAGACTAAAAATTGTTCAATACGGATTATAGATAATAAAATATTTTTAGGAGGTTTTATACAAGATGACAAAATGGGTATATTTATTTAAAGAAGGCAATGCTTCCATGAAGAATCTTCTTGGTGGAAAAGGTGCAAACCTTGCTGAAATGACCAATTTAGGTCTTCCAATTCCACAAGGATTTATAGTTACAACTGAAGCTTGTACGGACTATCACGCTAAAGGCAAGCAAGTTACAGATGAAGTTAAGGGTCAGATATTTGACGCTTTAGCTGAGTTAGAAAAAGAACAAGGCAAGAAATTTGGAGATAATGAGAATCCATTATTGGTTTCTATTCGTTCAGGTGCAAGAGCATCTATGCCAGGTATGATGGATACAGTTCTTAACTTAGGTTTAACTGATGTTGCAGTAGATGGCTTTGCATCAAGAACTGGTAATCCAAGATTCGCATATGACTCCTACAGAAGATTTATTCAGATGTATGCTGATGTTGTTATGGAAGTTAGCAAAGAAAAGTTTGATGTAGTATTTGATGCTGTTAAAGAAGAAAAGGGAATCGAATTTGATACAGATTTATCAGCAGATGACCTGAAAGAAATTGTTAAAGGATTTAAAGAGGTTTATAAAAGAGAAGTAGGAAATGACTTCCCACAAGACCCTCGTGAGCAGTTAATAGCATCAATAACAGCAGTTTTCCGTTCATGGGACAATCCTCGTGCTATTTACTATAGAAGAATGAACGATATTCCAGGAAGCTGGGGTACAGCAGTTAACGTTC
>CAZODB010000198.1:0-4029 GCA_964578425.1 uncultured Herbinix sp. | reverse complement strand
TGGTCCCAAACCAAGCGCTCTAGCCAAGCTGAGCCACACCCCGATCAACTAATATGTTTCGATACTAAATATTATCTACCGTTACTTTTGATGATAAACTAGTGTACCGAATTATGCATTTTCAAGGCTTTTAGCCGACTTCAGCCGTGACGCAAGATTTATTATATAATAGCCTTCTCCTATTGTCAACAACTTTTTCTATCTTTTCAAGCACAAAGTTTGGCATTTTAACATTATATTGAATATAATACATTTTAATGTAATAATCGAGCAAGTTGCAGTAAAATTAAGGATTCCATTTATTTATTATAGTAATTTAGTGTGAAGTGGGCTTTACCATTTATATCTATATCCATTATAATAAATGTTGGTATCCTGTTTCTTTGCCTTGGCAATGACATGCTTCCAGGATTAATCGCCCAAATATCATCATTTATATCAATATGCGGAACATGTGAATGTCCAAACATAACAATATCAGCTTGCCTCGTCCTTGCAGCCTCTTTAATTTGATTAGTACTATAGTATACTCCATACCTATGTCCATGGGTTAAATATACTGTATAATTACCGATTTTAATAACCTTTTCCTTGGGTAGTCCGTTAAACAGATCATTGTTCCCAGAAATCATTTCTACAGGACAATTCACCATTGATCTAATAAAGTCCTCGCTACCCCCAAAATCACCAAGATGTATCATTAAGTCTATAGGGCTGACCCTCTGTAATGTCCGAAATAAATATTGATCCCTACCATGGGTATCACTTACTATCAGTACCTTCATTTCCTATCTCCTGAATCAAGAATATTATATATGATTAATCAATACTGTCCTAATAGCCTCTAAAGCCTTTGCCCTGTGACTTATTTTGTTCTTAAGCTCTGTAGGCATCTCAGCTGTAGTACAATTATATTCAGGCAAATAAAAAATGGGATCATACCCAAAGCCATTGAAACCGCTTATTTTATCAGCTATATATCCCTCGAGAATTCCTGTTCTGGTAACTGTACTACCATGTGGAAATGAGCATGCCATGGCACATACAAACCTTGCACTCCGTTTATCATTGGGGATGTTTTTAAGTCGTTCTATTATATATCTATTCTTTTCAGAATAAGGTGTATTTTCTCCAAGAAATCTTGCTGAATATATACCAGGGGCTTTGTCCAGATAATCTATCTCTATTCCTGAGTCGTCTGCTAGAACAATCTCTCTGGTTAATTTGCAGATGGTTTCTGCCTTTATGATAGCATTTTCTTCAAAGGTTAATCCATCCTCCTTAATATCTATATCAATACCAGCTTCCTTAAGGGATAGAAGCTCAATGTCCATATCCCCTAATATATCTCTTATTTCCTTCATCTTTCCCTCGTTAGAGGTGGCAAATATAATCCTGTTCATTTTAAGTCCCCAATCATACATCATCTAGTTCCTAGGGTAAAAGCTCCTCATAAGCACGTAAAATACCCTTATATATTCCATCTGCAAAAGCAACCTGCCCCGCTTTACTATTTAAGTAGTTCAAATCATTAATATTACTCACATAACCGCCCTCTATAATAATAGCGGGAACGGTGGCGTGATTAAGTATAAGCACATCATCATTCTTCATTTGTACTATTCCGTTGTTTTTTAATGGTACAGTCTTAGATATTTCGTCATTAAATATTTTAGCCATGTCCTTTGTTCTTATACCCTTATGCTCATGATTATAATAAAGAATCTCTGTGCCATGTCTCTTTGTTGAAATACTACTGGAGTTATTATGAATGCTAATGAAGAAATCACAATCGATATCATTTGCCAAAGCAACCCTTGGCCTAAGAAATAGTTTATCGTCTTTAACTCTGGTATAATAAACCTTTATATTCTCCTTATCAAGGAGTTCCTTTAACTCTAATAAAATACTTAAGTTGATGCTTTTTTCATATATAAGCTCATCCCTAGAGACAGCTCCAGGATCCTTACCACCATGACCAGCATCAATAACTAGGATCTTATCATACACTTCCCTAGGAGTTCTTAAATCGATGTAATAGTAGAATTTATCCTCATATAGAATATGTACATATACATGATCAAGCAAGAGCATAATCTCTACTTCAGTGTGTCCCAAGTCATCTGTTAGGCTATTAATCTCTATACCATTCACAGGGTCAATTCCTCTTGTTATTGTGGAAGTAATATCTCCATCATCTCTCGGCTCTATGATTTCGCCTTCTAGGTAAGCTGGCTCTCCAATAAATATCTCTTCACCATTGGCTCTTCCAATATAATTAGCATCAAGATTTTCATCCATAAAACCAGATATATTAAGCCTCAGATTCCTAGTAATAAAAAGATCCTCTAAATGAATCTGAAGAGTGGATCCCCGTGGCTTTCTAATAACAAGATATCTATCTCCCAGCTGCTTTATGATATCAGCACTAATATTGGTTTCAGCATCTGTGAATATAAGATGTGGTTCTTCTAAGATAACTGCATCCGTATCTAAATCGATGGGCTTAGTAGCTGTAGGCATCTCTTGAAATGCATTCTGAAGCACAGTCTGAGCTTCCGGTGTTATATCATCCTTATTACTTGCAGAGATAGCTACACCGTTATATTGCTTTATAGCGTATGACAAGACAATGACACCTAGCATTAATGCTACGCTCTGAATAGCTGCTTTTTTTAAAAAAGCCCTCTCCAAGATGCTTCCCCCTAGCAAATAGTAAAATAATTTGTAACTATTCAGAACCCCGAGAATCACGAAGTGGATTCGAGTGTTTCAGCGCCAAAATGGATGTATTTTATCCGTTTTGTGTGCATTGGCATCGAAAGATGCCCTGTAACTGTGAAGGTACTGATCAGTTACAATAATTTATCGATATATAAAATATTATATATGAATTTTACATAATTAACAATGGAATTTTGTGCTTTTCCTCTGATGTTGTTGAAATATGCATAATATTACCTCTGCTAATCATTGCATTTTAAGGAGAAAATCTATATAATAAAATAGTAACTTGTCCACATTGATTGTTAAAATGAATAGGAGATTCAAATATGAAGGCTATCAATTATATAACAATCAAACAGAAGGATGGCTATATAACGAAACTTACTTTTCTTAGTAGTCCCAAAAGACCAAAAGCAAGTATATTGATATTGCATGGAATGGCTGAACATCAAAAACGATATAGTTCATATGCACAGTACTTGATAGAGCAAGGCTTCGATGTATATCTGTACGATCATAGAGGTCATGGCACTGACAAAAAAATAAATGAACTCGGATTCTTCTCTTATCAAAAGGGTTATCAGCTTGTTATAGATGATGCTATTACCATAAGTCAATATATAGAGCAAAACAACAGAAGCAATAAATTCTTTTTATTCGGACATAGTATGGGTTCTTTAATTGCCCGCAATGTAATCCAGACCTATGATAAATATAATGGTATTATACTATGCGGCACTGCTTATCCCCCAAAGCTTCTTTTGTTAAGCGGATTATTTATGACCTCACTTGTAAAAAAGATAAAAGGACCTAAATATATCTCCCCTTACCTTAAGGACCTATTATTTGGAAGTAGCAAATATACCAAATTATCAAATAGAACTGCTTTTGATTGGTTAACTAGAAGCCTTCCTGTAGTTGGAGCTTATATCCATGATCCTTACTGTGGCTTTATATGTACATCGTCATTTTACAATGATCTTTTAAAATTAACATATTATGCATCAAACAAAAAACAGATTCGTATGACAAAGCTTGATCTACCTATATTTATAATAAGTGGTGAAAGTGATCCTATAGGTGGCTATAGCAAGGATATTAAGCGGCTTCTCTCAACATATAAAAAGCTAGGCTTCACTAATATTGCCTACAAACTGTATCCTGACTGCAGACATGAGCTGCTAAACGAATTAAATAACGAAGAGGTTTATTTAGATATAAATCACTGGTTAACAAAAAGAACATAGAATTAAAAGGGCGCCTTTGCGAATTTTCACAAGAGCACCCTTTTATTATAGAACT
>CAZODB010000197.1:0-4040 GCA_964578425.1 uncultured Herbinix sp. | reverse complement strand
TTCTTTTCGTTATAATCTTCTTACAACGTATCCCTAAACACTATTTCCTAAAAACCAATCACCATTATACTAATATAACTTTATTTTCACTTTCCCCTACTTACTTTTCACTAAATCCTAAGATTCAAAAAGTTAGGCTGCCAGTTTTGAAGGAATTGTCTGAAAATTTATTCAGAAGGGCAAAAATAGAAAATATCGTATTTATGCGGGTTTGAAGGGTGTTTTATGATAGAAGTTTATTTGAGGAATGGTGGGAGATTATTTGTGGGATACAAAAGTTTACTTACAGATGAATTTAGGAAGGACAAAAGATGAAAAAACTCATAAGAACCAAGTACTTAATGGCCATGTTTTTCATGGTGTTATGCTCTTTGTTTATATTTCCAACAAATGAGGCGCGAGCAGAAACAAAAGATATGATTATCGAGGATGGTGTTTTGGTCCTCTATTTTGGAGGAGAGGACGATGTAGTTATTCCTGATTCAGTAATAGGAATCGGTGAAAGGGCTTTTGAGGGGCGAAGAGCAATAGAAAGAGTGACTATTCCGGATTCAGTTGAATATATTGAACCCTATGCTTTTAATAATTGCGATTACCTTGAGACTGTTGAGCTTGGTAATTCTTTGAAAAGTATAGGTCAAGGTGCTTTTTCAGGTTGTGAAGGATTGTCATCTATCCAATTTCCTGAAACAGTAACATACATCGGAGCATATGCATTTATGAATACCAAGTGGTTGAATGAGGAAACAAAGAACAACCCTCTTGTGATTATAAATGGTATATTAATTGATGCTGAAAAATTAAAGGGAGAAGTTATAATTCCTGATACAGTAACTACAATTGGCGGTGCAGCATTTTGCGGTAACAAGGACTTGAAGAAGGTAACAATCCCCAATTCAGTCGTAGATATACAGTCAGAAGCATTTATGTATTGTATTAATTTAAAAGAGGTTACTATTCCGACATCGGTAGTCCATATCGCAAGAGAAGCGTTTCTCGGCTGTAGAGCTTTAACAACGGTAAAGATGCAAAATTCTGTTGAAAGCATCGGAGACTTTGCGTTTTATCAATGTGTAAAACTAAAAAACATTGAAATACCCAAATCCGTTAAGGAGATTGGAGAAGATGCATTTGACGACACACCTTGGTTAGATAAGTTGAAGAAAAAGAACACACTGGTTATCATAAACAATATTCTAATTAGTGGTGAGAATGCCAAAGGTAAGGTTGTTATTCCTAAAAATGTTAAATACATTTGTGGTCGTGCATTCTTTAACAATCAAGACATTACTAGTGTAAGTATGTCTGATTCTGTTACAGGACTTGGCAAGGATGCCTTTTTCAATTGTGATAACCTAAAAGAAATAAAGCTATCAAATTCATTAAGAAGCATAGGAGAATTAGCTTTTTGTGATAGTGGTTTAGTAAAAATTACAATACCAAAGTCTGTGAAGAGTATTGGAGCACATGCTTTTTGGGATTGCAGAAATCTGGAGAGTGTAGATAACAAAAGCTCTATATCTATTATTGAAGAGAAAACATTTCACGGTTGTGATAAGTTAAAGAAGATAAATATTCCTAGTACAGTTAAAGTTATAGGACCAAGCGCCTTTGGTTATTGTAATAGTCTTACAAGCATAAGGATACCTAACTCTGTCGAAGAGATTCAGGATGAGGCGTTTGAATTTTCTATTAGTCTTAAAAAAATATCCATTCCAAAATCTGTCTCCTACATAGGATATAAAGCGTTTTATGCTACGCCATGGCTAGAAAATAATAAGGAGAAGCTTATCATTGTTAATGGCATACTAATTGACGGAAGCTTATCTAAGGGTGACTTAGTAATACCTGATTCAGTTAGAATGATAGCAGGTTATGCTTTTTCAAGTAGACAATACTGTAAAATTACTAGTGTTACCATTCCATCTTCGGTAGAATACATAGGTAATAGTGCGTTTTTTGCTTGCTCTAAACTTAAAAAGATTACCCTGCCAAACACCATAAATAAAATTAATAATGGTACTTTTATAGGCTGTGACAGTTTAACTAGTATTAATATACCAAGCTCAGTCAAGTATATTGGCAATAGAGCCTTTTCCTTGTGTAGAAATTTAAAGAAAGTTACAATTCAAGGCAAAAATGTGTATATTGATCCAACAGCGTTTTATGATTGTAACAAACTCGAGACAATTATAAAGAAATAAGGCATTGGGTTTTTAGATAAGAGGATATCACGAATAAAAGAATAGACCATTACGCTTAACTTTATATATCACTTATAATCCTTTTATAATTACTCATTAATTAAGGGGGCATATATGTCTAAAATATCTAAGGAAAGAAAAGCAACTTACTATATTGGAATGGGAATACTTATACTAGGCATAATTCTATTTATATCTGTATTCTTCTCTTTTGCGAGTGGAATTAATGATCCATTTGGTGATCCGCCACCCTTTTCCAATGCCCTTATAGGCATGGTTCTAATGATAGTTGGAGGAATTGTTTCCAATATTGGTGCCAAAGGAGTGGCTGGCTCTGGCCTAATGCTTGATCCGGAGCAGGCTAGAGAGGATTTAAAGCCCTTTAATAAGGCTGCGGGTGGAATGATAAGCGATGTCATAAGCAATATTGACGCAATAGATAACATTACAAAACCTCAATCACCAAAGGAAATTATAAAGATAAGATGTAGGAGCTGTAATGGGATCAATGATGAAGATGCAAAATTTTGCAAGAGCTGTGGGGAAAAGATTTAATTATATATAAATGCAAATTTCATGCGGAGTGACAGATGAAGAAAAACAGAGAATATAAAGCTATATTTTATGCCATATTAGCAGCATCGTTATATGCAATAAGTTCAACAATATCAAAACTTTTATTAAGGGAAGTCCCTCCTACATTGATGGCTTCCTTTCTTTATTTAGGGGCAGGAATAGGTATGTCTGCTGTTGACATCATCAAGAAAAGTAGACCTATAAAAGAAACTGAGGCAAGACTAACAAGAAAAGAGCTCCCATTTATTATTAGTATGGTCGCATTAGATATAGTAGCACCAATATTTTTAATGATAGGTCTTACAACTACTTCTGCTGCAAATGCCTCCTTACTTAATAACTTTGAAATTGTTGCCACATCAATAATAGCATTAATAGTATTTAAAGAATCCATTGGGAAGAGGCTGTGGGGGGCGATTTTTCTTATTACAATTTCAAGTATTATTTTATCTATAAAAGATATAAGTAGCTTTTCGTTTTCATTTGGCTCTTTCTTCGTATTATTAGCTTGTATTTGCTGGGGACTCGAGAATAACTGCACAAGGAAGCTATCGGTAAAGGATCCCTTACAAGTGGTTATAATAAAAGGTTTTGGCTCCGGATTAGGTTCCTTATTAATTGGATATATAATTGGAGAAAAGGTAAATAATATACTTTATATAGCTGTAGCCTTATTGCTGGGATTCTTTGCGTATGGCTTAAGCATCTTCTTTTATATCTATGCTCAGAGAGATTTAGGAGCTGCAAAGACAAGCGCTTATTACGCAATATCTCCATTTATAGGAGTGGGGCTATCCCTAATTATTTTTAGAGAACTACCTACTTTCTCATTTGTTATTGCATTAGCAATAATGATTATTGGAATGTATTTTGCATCTACAGAGGAGAAAAATAAAGAATATAGATAAACATTTGAACAAATATTCATATATCTATTGACATATATATATTGTCTGCATATAATAATCACATAAACATATGAACAATCATTCATATAAGATAATTGATGAAATGAGGTGAAGTAGTGGCTATAAAATCATTGCCAGCAGAAAGATGTGATTGTGATGTTATCCATGAAGACGTTGTGAATAGTGTAAGAGCTAAGATGCCTGAAGAGGAGACTCTTTATGATCTGGCTGAATTATTCAAGGTCTTTGGAGATTCTACTCGTATTCGTATATTATGGGCACTGGATGAAGCTGAGATGTGTGTCTGCGATATTGCTTACCTACTTAATATGACTCAATCGGCGATTTCACA
>CAZODB010000196.1:0-4061 GCA_964578425.1 uncultured Herbinix sp. | reverse complement strand
ATATTTGATGAGCATAAGAAGAAGATTGTTTTATATTATGTCGGTGACATACCGAGAGCAGAGGTTGCTGGATTTCTTAAGCGGAAGCTGCCAAGATACATGGTACCGAATATGATAGAGAATATAGATAGTATGCCTTTAACTTCTAATGGAAAGATAAATCGTGTACTATTAAAGAAAAGCTATAAATCAAAATAAACCAAAATAAATCAAAAATAGGAGAATAAAAGATGGAAGAAATACTTGAAATATTAGAGGGACTACATCCAGAAGTAGATTTTGAAACATGCAGGACTCTGATTGATGATAAAATTATCGATTCCTTTGATATTGTAACCCTAATATCAGATCTCAGTGAGGAATTTGATATAACTATACCGGTAGAAGAGATAATACCGGAGAATTTTAACTCCGCCAAGGCGATCAATGCCTTGATAGAAAGATTATTGGAGGATGAATAATAGGGGGCTTTATGCTTTTTACATCGTATGAATTTATCATATTTGTAGTTGCATTATTTGTTTTATATTATCTTATACCGAAGAAGTTTCAATGGATGTTATTATTACTGGCAAGCTATGTGTTTTACAGCTATGCCGGGATGGGGTATTTAGCTTATATTATATCAACAACCCTTTCTACCTATCTTGCCAGTAAGAGAATAGGAGCATTTCAGACTACTCAAGTAGAATATCTTAAGGAGAATAAGGAATCCTTATCAAGAGACCAAAGAAAGACCTATAAAGCGCAGGTTAAGAAAAAGCAGAGATTGTGGCTTGTGCTATGTATGGTTTTTAATTTTGGAATTTTGGCTGTTCTTAAGTATTCTGATTTTGCAATTTTAAATATTAATTCAGTATTTGATTTGCTGAGGGTTGATAAGGATATTCCAGTCCTTGGCTTTATCTTGCCTCTAGGAATATCATTTTATACATTTCAAACTATGGGGTATATCATCGATGTATATAGGAACAAGTATCCATACGAGAGAAATATCTTTAAGCTGGCATTATTTATATCTTTCTTTCCACAGTTGATTCAAGGACCCATAAGTAGATTTGATGATTTGAAGGAAAGTTTATTTAATAAGCATTCATTTGATTCAAAGGCCATATCCTTTGGATTACAAAGAATACTATGGGGCTTTTTTAAAAAGCTTGTAATTGCTGATAGATTATTGATAGCGGTAAATACTATCGTTAGAAATCCCGATGAGTATCAGGGAATATATGTGCTTGTAGGAATGTTCTTCTATGCAATATTACTCTATGCGGATTTCACTGGAGGAATAGATATAGCCATAGGTGTAGCAGAGCTATTCGGAATTCGATTAAAGGAGAATTTCGAAAGGCCCTATTTCTCAAAATCCATTACGGAATATTGGAGAAGATGGCATATTACACTGGGCACTTGGTTTCGTGAATATATGTTTTTCCCTATATCAGTTAGCAAATCCATGCTTGACTTTTCGAAGAAATGTAGAAAAGTTTTCGGGGATGCTATAGGTAAAAGATTTCCTGTATATATAGCGACAATCATAGTATGGTTTACCACGGGTGTATGGCACGGGGCTGCATGGAACTTTATAGTATGGGGACTACTAAACTGCTTGGTAATACTTGTGTCTCAAGAGTGTATTCCCCTATATAATCGTTTTCATAAACGCTTTAGTGTTCTAGATACTTTCTGGTATAGATTATTTCAGATGGCAAGAACATTCTGGCTGATGAGCTTTCTTCGAACCCTAGATTGCTACAGAAATGTAGGAACAACCTTTAGGATGTACGGAACCGTGTTTACAAGGTGGAACTGGAAGGAGCTATTCGATGGAGGACTTCTAGGACTTGGACTCACCATATATGACTATATGGTATTAATACCTGCTGTATTCCTGATACTATATGTAAGCCTGGCATCAAGGTCTGTTGGTTATAGAGAAAAGCTGGCAGAGAAACCCTTAGTAGGGAGATATTTATCTTATTTTATATTGATTATATCAATATTGATTTTTGGTGCTTATGGTGTAGGCTATGATGCAAGCCAATTTATTTATAGTCAGTTCTAAAACCATATAAGTGCTTCATGTGGAGCTATAGAACTAATTAGGGTGAAAATATAAAGAATATGGTATTGAAGCTCTGAGGTGCATCTTTTTGCTTCTATACACATCATACAAAGAAGAATGATAAATATATGGTTTTAAATAGATCGTATGAGATAAGTGATTTGATTAGAAAGGCTGAATTGTCATGAAGATTAAAAAAGTTCTTATAAATATTGTGGCGGTGGTATTACTTCTTCTTGTTATAGTATTTTTGCAGGAATTATTTATGCCTAAATATATGTCGGAAATCCCTGAAGGGAATCTGGTAGAGGAGTATTACAAAGAAGAAAAAAAGCATGATGTGATCTTTGTAGGGGATTGTGAGGTCTTTTCCAATATATCTCCGCTTACTCTTTGGGAGAATTATGGAATTACAAGCTACATAAGGGGAAGCGCCCAGCAGCTCATCTGGCAATCATATTATCTATTGGAGGAAACACTTAATTATGAAAAGCCTAAGGCTGTTGTATTTAATGTTCTGTCTATGAAATATAACGAGCCTCAGAGAGAAGCATATAATAGGTTGACATTGGATGGAATGAAGCTTTCTAAGCAAAAGATTGGTGCAATCAAGGCTTCAATGATGGAGGATGAGGATCTGATAACATACATTTTCCCACTTCTTCGTTATCATTCAAGATGGAATGATATAGGCGCAGAGGATTTCAAGTACCTCTTGGGTAAGGATAAGTTATCCCATAATGGTTATCTTATGAGAACTGATATTAAACCAGTTGGTTATATACCGAAGGGAAGGATATTAGCAGACTATAGCTTTGGAGATAATAGCTATTATTATCTGGAGAAGATGGCCAAGCTCTGTAAGGAAAATGATGTGGAATTAATATTGATAAAATCACCGAGCGTTTATCCTTATTGGTATCCCCAGTGGGATGAGCAGATGGTAGAATTTGCAGATGAGCATGACTTGACCTATATTAATTTCCTGGAGGTAGCAGAAGATGAGATAGGTATTGAATATGATAAGGATACCTTTGATGGTGGGCTTCATCTTAATCTATCAGGAGCAGAGAAGTTTACAGATTATTTTGGAGATATATTGAAAAATGATTTTAATCTTGCTGACCACAGAAATGAAGAAGAGTATAAAGATGTATGGCAGGATAAGATTGATTTCTACTATGCTATGAAGGAAGATCAAGAAAGAGAGTTAAAGGAGTACGGATATCTAAAGAGCTATGGAGCTGTGGCACAGACCATAGGAGCTGGTGAGGATGAGTAAGTATTCCTTATGGTAAATAATTGACAAATCAAGATATATGGAATAAGATATTCACGAATATAAACTTGAATGATAGGAGAATAAAAATGAGAAAGATATTTCTTTTTATATTAGTAGCTATGTTATTAACTGCCTGTGGCAAACAAGAGGATCCGGGAGAGATTATTGATAACAAAGATAATCCCATACAAGAAGGTAATGAGACAGATAATAAGTATGAAGACACTATAAATGAGCCATATGGATATTCATTCGAGGATAGTGGTGTAAATGTATACATGAATACTGATGTGGTATCGGTAATAGATACCCTGGGGGAAGCTTTACATTATTTTGAAGAAGAAAGCTGTGCCTTTAAGGGGCTTGATAAGACCTATGCCTATCCCGGCTTTGAGATAACTACCTATCCTTTAGATGGCAAGGATTATATTTCAACAGTTTATCTGACGGACGATACGGTTAGTACTCCCGAAGGCGTATATATTGGTTCGACTGTGGATGATATGATAGCAGCTTATGGAAATGATTATACCGAGACATCAGGGTCCTATACCTATATAAAGGGTGATTCTAAGCTTCAATTTATAGTAGCAGATGATGAGATTTTATCAATAACGTATCTAGCTGATGTGGAAGGGTTAGAGTAGTATTACTACCAGGACAGAAGGTACGTTTTGCTGTAAACAAGATAAGAAAAGGAAGAGCAGAGGGAAG
>CAZODB010000195.1:0-4071 GCA_964578425.1 uncultured Herbinix sp. | reverse complement strand
TACCTAGTAAATAAGATTTACCACATCTTCTTATACCTGTAATAACTTTGATTTGCCCATCCCACTGAAAGCTTATTAGCTGCTTTAAATAGTTATCTCTTTTTATCTGCATAGCAAACCTCCGTTGAAATCTTTTGCCTTAATAGTCTTTACCTTTCATTCTATTTTATACTCAAAATATTAAAAAAGCAATATCTATTAAAATCCTTTGCCCATTTGGATAAAACTATTACATAAAAAATAGGGTACCAGGTACACTCGGTACCTGGCACCCTACTGGACACCATTGCGATATTCTTAAGGTCTTTTGCTTAAGATTACATTTAGTTCTTTATCTATATATACACCATTTTGTAACTCACTTATATGAAGTGTAATCTCTTCACCTGGACTTGAGTAGGTTAGGACCTTAAGTAGATCGTCAATGTTCTCTATCTTCACATCATTAAAGCCTACTATAATATGACCTGGCTTTAATCCTGCTGTCACTGCTGGTGAACCCTCCACTATATCATTAACAAATACTCCGATTGGCATATTAAACTGTATAGATAAATCACTTGTTACGTTTCGGGCTGTTTGTATATGGATTCCCAGAAATCCCATCTCTGTTTCTTCTAAAGCTTTATTCTTAATCAGAAGATTTATTATAGGAATTGCATCTGAAATTGGAATTGCATAGCCCATGCCCTCAATCTTGGCGCCTGCAAATTTCAATGAATTTATACCGATAACTTCACCATTGATATTTATTAATGCACCGCCACTGTTGCCTGGATTTATTGCAGCATCCGTCTGTATTAAATTCAATGTAAGTCCTTGATTAGTAACCTCACGATTAAGAGCGCTAACATAACCTACAGTTACTGATTGACCATAGCCTAGAGCATTACCTATAGCGATTACCATCTCTCCAGCCCTAAGCTTTTCTGAATCCCCAAATCGTGCTACCTTAATAGCATTCAGTGTATCCTCAGACATATCCTTAATAGCTACTTCCAATATAGCTATATCACTTCCTGAGTCTGCACCCTTTATGACTGCATTTACTTTATTGCCATCTACAAATTCTACCCTTATCTCCTCTGCGCTATCAACTACATGATTATTTGTCACAATTAATATAGACGAATCACTCTGTCCAATTATTATTCCTGAACCACTTCCCTCTACTGGTTGACTAAACTGTCTTCCAAAGAATATATCATATTGTGTAGTTATATCAGTTGAGCTTATGGATACTATAGATGGCATTACCTTCTCAACCACATCTGATACATCCGTAATTATTCCTTCAATCTTAGTAGCTGATATGGAATTCTCATCTGATAATTCTATAACTGAGCCATCATCTAAGCTTCTCTTCTTCTCATCAATAACTACTATATCATTTTTACTTTTTTCATTCCCAAACAGATAATGATAACCTGATGCTGCGGCACCGGCAATCACTCCAAAGAAAAGCGCTGCAGCCGTAAAGCTAATAATTCTTAGGAAACGCCTTTTCTTCTTTTTCTTTGGCATAACTTCCTTAAGCTTGGGTGTTTTGTAAACATCATTATTTTGATTAATATTATTATCGTTCATGTTTATACCTCCTGCCAAAATTATTATTTTATTTAAAGATATCTTAGCAGTCAATTATGTTCTCTTTGTGATAAAATTTTGAAATAAATATGAATTTCATCTCACTATACTGGAACATAGTTACCTAGAATCTTAAGCTCTAATGATTCCTCCTTTATACTATAGAGTGCATTCCTTATATGAGAATCCTCAAGGTTTCCCTCAAAGTCAACAAAAAATCGATAGTTGAATGCCTTACCCTTAGTCGGCCTAGACTCAATTCTTGTTAAGTTTATATTGTTATAAATAAAGTGTGATAATATATGATAAAGGGAACCACTTCTATGGGGTAATACAAAGCAAATACTGATTCGTCTTGCTTTCGATATATATCTTCTTTTATTCGATACAACAATAAATCTAGTCTGGTTATGCTCCTCATTATGAATAGAAGCCTGCATTAATTCTAATTCATAGGCTTCTCCTGCTCTTTTACTTGCTATAGCAGCCTGTGTCATATCATTTTCCTGAAGAACTCTTCTTGCACTACTTGCCGTACTTCCTCCCTCTAGCTGCTCTATATATGGATATTGCTTTATGAAATTCGAGCATTGAAGAAAGCCCTGTGGATGGGAATATACCTTCTTTATTTCTGATATTTTCGCACCCGGGAGCCCCCAAAGGTTATGGTCGATGGTTATAACATGCTCTCCTATGATATAATTATCATACTCTGCTAACAAATCAAATATATCGGATAGAGTGCCGGTTGAGGAGTTCTCAATGGGAAGTACACCATACTCTGCCTGTCCTTCCTTAAGCGATTCCATAACCTCCTCAAATGTCTGCATAGGAATACCTAGTCCCTTTTCATGAAAATATTCCAGCATGGCTTGCTCTGTATATGAACCAGTTTCTCCATAATATGCAATCTTAGTAGCTTGCTCGGCTACAAAGCTCTCCACCGATGCAAATCCGAAGTTATCAAAATCATTTAGTGCCGAATATTGTACTCTTCTACTTAGAAGCATTATCTGAGTAAATAAGTTGGCTACAGCATCTGCATTCTCCTCATTTTTTGACATTTCTCTAAGCTTCTCAAGCTTTTCCCTTTCTCTAGTAGGATCATATACCGGTATATCCTTATGCTTTTTATAATCTGCCACCCTAAGAGAAAGCTCCATCCTAGATTCGAATAGCTCTAATAGCTTTCTATCAATCTTATCAATTTCTTCTCTGATTTCAGCTAAATCAATCATATTATGTCCTCCATAGACCATCGTCGTTTTTTGCAATTGCATATTCTCTTGTGTCGATATATAATATTTATATAAATACTTATAGGGGGTGCATAATTTGTCAACTGCAAAAAAAGCATTGGTTATTCTATTTATCATAACTGCCATTACAGTAGCAGGAATTCTTATATATTCGTCCGGTCGTACCTATCTCAATGACGAGAATTTAGTAGGAAATTCCACCGGTAATATATATAATGGTGGCTTATTCTGCGAAAGAGATGGCAAAATTTATTTTAGTAATGACAATGATGATGGCAGCTTATATGTTATGAAGTCCAATCTGGATGCTGAAAGCATAAAGAAACTACATAATGATAAGGCTGCTTATATAAATGCGGATGAAAACTATTTATATTATCTACGTGCCAATAATACTAGGGAAAACACATCCGGTAGCCTTCTAATGTTTAATAACACTGGTATATACCGTGTTAATCAGAATGGCAAAAATCTAAAGCTTATTAGTAATAACCCCGGAAGCTATGTAACTATAGCTGGTAACCATATATATTATCAGAACTATGATGTGGATGCAGGGCTTTTTCTTTACCGCAATCAAACTGATGGTACCTTTGAAAGACTGCTTCTTAAGGAGGCTGTGATTCCATCTATAATTATGAATAATAAACTATATTATGTCGGTATCAATGAAGATCATAATATCCACAGTCTTGACCTGTCCAGCTTTACCTCTAGACAATATATAGAAGGTAATTTTGGCTATCCTATATTTATGGGAGACTATATCTATTATATGGATCAATCGAATAATTACACCATTAATAGGATGAATAAGGACGGCTCTGACCGTACTGTACTGGTAAAGGATCGCACCTCCACCTTTAATATCACTAACTCGGGCAAATACCTATATTATCAAATAGATAACATGGATAAGAGCAGGATATGCCGGATGGATCTTACTACTATGGCATCCGAGGTCTTACTCGACGGACACTTCAAACAAATCCATGTAACTGAGGATTACGTTTTCTTTAAGGATTTTGATAACAAGAATACCTATACAGTAAGCTCTGACGGTAGTGCAAAGCTTGGAACCTTTAATCCACCAAACCTAAGCGAAGACTAATCACTGTACCCGGTACCGTACCGGGTACAGTACCGGGTACGGTGCCAGGTACGGTGCCAGGTACGGTACCGGGTACGGTGCCGGGTACGGTGCCAGGTACGGTGCCAGGTACGG
>CAZODB010000194.1:0-4099 GCA_964578425.1 uncultured Herbinix sp. | reverse complement strand
TTTTATTGTACCTAGGCTAGCCATCGCGCCAGCGATTTGGTACAATGATGACCTAGTAAACTATACTAATTACAAAATACAAACTGCTTATAACAATCGGAGGATACTATGTACAGTAAAGAAGACCTTTTAAAAGCTATAAAAAATATAGGGATAAAGTCAACAGATACATTGTTGATTCATTCATCAATGAAAGCCATAGGCAAGGTAGAAAATGGAGGAGATACAGTTATAGATGCATTCATGGAATATATGAATGATGGGTTACTGATATTTCCAACCCATACCTGGGATCAAATTAATGATACTTATAATATATTTTATCCTGAGACAGAGCCTTCCTGTGTAGGTATATTGAGTAACCTATTTCTAAAAAGACCTAATGTTATACGGTCATTACACCCTACTCATTCAGTTGCTGCTTATGGAGCCGATGCTTATCAATATGTTAAGGGTGAGGAAAACTGTGAAACACCATGTGCTAGAGAAGGGTGCTGGGGTAAACTATATGACAGAGGAGCTAAAATATTATTCCTTGGCTGTAGCTTGAAAAGCAATACCTATTTGCATGGAGTTGAAGAGTGGTGCCATATTCCAAATAGATTAACTGATACCTATAAACAATTAAAAATAGCTACTCCTGACGGTAGGATTATAGATCGACCTTCTTATAGACACAATTTTCCCTCTGATAAGGGAAATATCTCACATAACTATGACAAAATGTTAGAACCCTATCTATATATGGGAATTGCAAATAAAGGGTTCATTGGGGATGCAGAAAGTGTTTTATGTGATGCTATTGGAATGGCGGATTTCACTACATCTCTATTAAAGAGGAAGCAGGATCTATTTGATGATAAAAAGCCAGTTCCGACGGAATGGTATATAAAGTAAGCTTTATTTAACACAAGAAGAATACTCGTGACTTTAGTCATGAGAGGTTCAACTAAGACACCCTGTATTTTTGTTTATACTGGTAAGGTGTATAGTCTGTATACTTTTTAAAAGTCTTTATAAAATGTCCTACATTTTCAAATCCACTTTCTAGTGCAACTTCAAGAACACTTAATTCAGTTTGTTTTAACCTATCACAGGCAGAGTAAACCCTCTGCCTATTGATGTATTCTATAGGTGTTTTTCCAGTCAAGTCCTTAAAAAACCGGCTAAAATGGGAAACACTATAAGCAGATACATTGGCAAGCTCTTCTACAGTGATATAAGAGTGACAATTGCTATGAATATATCTGATAACCTTCTCGAGTTTTTCAACAGTTTTTTTATTTTCTGAAAAATTCTCCTTATGGAACAAATTATGTTCAAAGATATGGGAGAAGATAGAATATAGATAGGATTTTATCTTCAGTTCATAGGCGAAAGGTTTATTATTATAAGTATTGCAAAGGAGTTTAATCATTTCAATTACCTTATCTTCAACCTCCTTAGGCGAAAAATGATTATTAATAATATATTTAGATGATAAATATTTACTACAGATATCAAAATCCGATAAGATTAATGATGGGTGAAAGACAACAGCATAAAAACAAAAGCTATCATGATCTTCTGAGGAAATGGAATGGAGTGTGTCAGCCTTTACAAAAGCACATTCACCTTCCTTTAGCTCAAAACTCTCTACGCCGATCCGTATTATGGCACTGCCAGATTCTATATAGATGAATTCACATTCGTCATGCCAATGATAGGAAGCCATTAAACCAGTGGCATAATAAACTTCAATAGGAAAATCTTTTGTACCATGGTGGACCTTTTCCTTTAATTCATATAATTCATAAATGTTCATATTATTAATCCTTTCAAGAAATGGATAATGGTTTTATTTATATCAATCATATAATAGTGCAATTATTTGGCATAATTATAAAAGATATATGTATGACTTAGCAGTATAATTATATTATTAGCACTAGTATAAGTCAAGAATTGAAATGTAATATATGGAGGGATAATCATGCTAGGAAATGAAACAGTAACAAAAGGAAGTGTTCTGATTTATACTAGAACACCAATACAAAATCAATATTCATCCTATCTAGCATATAGTGTTCATCTAGCCTATAGTAGCGACGGAACATGCTATCAAGCATTAAATCAAAACTATGGCGTCCTATTTGCCACGTCAACAATTGCTTACAATAATACTATCAATGAAAAAGGATTGAAGAGGCCTTACTTGTTCTATACAGCCGATGGAAGCTTCGGTGTAGTGGCAATTAGAATCAATGCTGATGGCAGTGATGATGAGGAGAGTAAAGGGAAAGTACTCCTATGGACTTCTCGTGATCTTATGCATTTCCAAGAGATTGGGCTAGTAGATTTGAAAAAAGATGATTATGTAGAGGAAGTTATCTGTGAATATAACTCACAAGCAGGAGTATATACGATTAATTGGAAGGATTCTACTGGTAACAACTATAAGAATACATTATCTAAGTTGAAGGATGTAGATAGCATTTCATATCCTGAGGCAGGCAATGAGATTTCATATGCTTCCCTATCAAATGCACCAGAAGGCGCCATTCAAGGAAATGTGCTTCCAGTAGATCATGATTTTGGTACAGAGTTACTGATGAAATGGTTACCCCTTGAGAATATAGAGATAAAGGTTCCGGATGTAATTAAGGCATCCTCTGTGGATGAAGTAAATGAAGTGACAGCAAGGGCAGTTTATACTGATGGTTCTACAGCAATTAAGCAGGTTCTATGGGATACAGAGACTATTGATTTTACTAAAGCAGGAACATATGAGATTACCGGTACTGTTACCCAAGAAACTTATCCCTTCCCATTAGCTGTGGGATATGCAGATCCAGATGTGATTCTATGGAAGGATAAATATTATTTTATTGCAACCAACGATAACACAGATGGTATTGGCTTATATGTTCGAGAAGCAGATACAGTATTAGGATTATTTGAAGAAGGGGTAAAGGAATATCTAATATTAGATGTAGATGAATCTATAGGTTTGATACAAACCTTCTGGGCACCAGAATTCCATGTTATTGGAGATGAACTTTATATTTTATTTGCATATAGTGGGAAAGCCTGGGGACCTCAGTCCTATGTTATGAAGTTGAAAAAGGGTGGAAGTGTTGTCGATCCCCATAGCTGGGAAGAACCTATTAGGGTGATGAAAATGGACGGAGCCTATCTTGCAACCAATGGCGTTACCTTAGATATGACTTATTTTGAAGTCTGCGGAGTATCTTATTTGATGTGGTCCTATCGTATATGGAATCCTGAAGATTCTGGTTCTATGCTCTATATTGCAACTATCAATCCAGATAAACCTTGGTTGCTGACCAGTGAGCCTGTATTACTATCAAGACCATTATATGGATGGGAAAATCATGAACATACTATTAATAACGAAGGTCCTTATGCTTTATTAACGAAGGATTATGTATATATCGCTTATTCAGGAGGCGCAGCTGGTGGATATTCCTATGCGCTTGGACTCCTTAGAATAAAAAAAGGTGAGGATTTGCTAAATCCTGATAATTGGGTGAAAAACAATGCTCCAGTCTTAACCTATTATTCTATGGAAGATATCTATGGACCAGGACATAATACTTTTTTCGAGGACTCCTATGGAAATCATATGATTGTTTATCATGCACAGGGAGCCATGAGAGATACTCCAAGATGCACTGCTATTCACCGCGTACATTATAATAAATTTGACATTCCTGTATTTGATATGTCTGCCAAACGAGATTTAAATCAAGAGCTTGTTCAAGTAACTTCAAAGGTTATAGTTTAAGATAAATTGTTTTATTCATAAAGTAGAAAAAGGAGGAGTTCATTATGTTACTAGAGAATATGCCTACTGTTCCCCATCCTAAGGCCGATATTTATTATGCATCGGATGCCGAGTTATCTGGAGGGGCAAAAATAGAAATAGCCAATAGAGGATACACAGGAAAGGGTTATGTAAGTGGATATTACGACAGTTCCACTGCTTGTAGCACATTTACAGTAGAGGTTCCTACTGATGGTGAATATTTTATATCCTTAAGGTATGCTGCAGGGGCAGCAGGTAATTGGAGCACAGATAGAACCGTGGGCTTATCAA
>CAZODB010000193.1:0-4133 GCA_964578425.1 uncultured Herbinix sp. | reverse complement strand
CTGCTTTTCACTTCTTCCCATAACCTTTGCCGCTTGGGCATGACGCATTCCTTTAAAATATACTAGATAAAGAGCCTCCCTGTAATCGGGTTTCAACTTATGCATACACCGATGCAGTGTTTGGTCTCGTTCCTCTATCTGCAATATCTCTTCTATAAGAGTGCTACTCACTGGCTCCGTCTTTATATCCTCTAAACTAAAACAATGCCGTAACCTGTTCTTCATGGCCATTCTTATAGCTAGGTTACGAGCTGTCTTGTAGAGATAGGCTTTAAAACAACCATCTCGTATACGAGGCTTTTTAATTGCAAGATAAGCAAAGGCTTCTATCATCAAATCCTCTGCATCATGTAAATTATGAACATAACAGTTTATGTAAAATATTAAGCTGTTGCCATACTTTTCTATAAGCTCTGACAGCCCTCGGTCATCTCCACTAAGATATTGAGCAAAGAGTCCTTCATCGGTTATCATACTATAACCTTCTTTCCATTTATTATCCGCCTCATATTCAAGCTCCTAAGTTATATATAGGCTTAAACTACACGAAAGTTTAATTTTATTTGTCTTTATTATATCTGTATATACTTTAAAAGTAAAGAATCTACTCCAATCCTCTAATAAGTGCCTCTACTACCTCAGGATACTTCCATTCCCCACTTCTTCTATCTAATATACCAAACAATTCGCCGACGCCGACAAATGCACCATTATCCCACCAAATACAAGGTATACCTTTTTCGCTTGCTTTTCGAACATAATACTCAGACCATTGCTCTCTATCTTCTTTATTGTCCTTATCCACTGCTCCAAATTCACCTATTATTACTGGCTGTCCTTTACTGATAAATGTATTGTATATATTATTCATTAGATAATCTATGTCCCCTGTATCCTTTGAATTCTCAGGGTTCCATTTGTCGGTTCCCTTAGCATTTAAGGCAAAATTATAAGGGGTATATGCATGTATAGATACAATTATCTTATCATCCTCTGGTATAATAAATTCACTCCATGTCTTCGGGTCAGAGGATGCTGCATAGGGTGGTATCATCAAATGCCTATAGGAATTATTGCCTCCTGATTCTCTTATGGTTTGTACAAAGGCATGATTTAACTGGTTTATAACATCCCAAGCCTCTGCATTACCCCCAGTCCACTCTAGAGGCGTGTCCACCATACGAGGTTCATTCATCCCTTCAAAAATCAGGTGTTCATCATAATTTTTAAACCTCTCGGCAATCTGTAGCCATATCTTCCTTAGAATTTGATCCGCTTTTTTCAAATTCTCATAGGAGGGAAAATGCCATTCTTCATGATGCAGGTTGAGTATTACATATAGACCATTATCTATAGCATAATCTACAACCTCATTGACTCTATCAAGCCATGCAGAATGAATAACATAGTCAGGCTCAGATCCTATATGATTTCCCCAAGACACGGGTATTCTAATTATATTAAAACCTGCCTCCTTAACAGCTAAAAATATCTCTTCCTTGGTTGATGGATTCCCCCATGACATTTCAGAACTTAGTAGACTTCCGCCAATAGCATCCAAAGTATTTCCTAAGTTCCAACCAATCCTAAGCTCTTTAATAAGCTCTGTCGATGGGATATCTCGTATTGATAAAGGGGTTGTCTCAATTTCAATATCAACTAGATTTTCGACTTCTTTTTCTTCTTTCATAATTGATTCTTCCTTCCCTTCCTTTTGATTATTACCTTCTTGATAATCCTTATCTTCCTTTTTCTTCTCGACTGATGCTTTTTTATTGCCTTCCCTTTCCACCCATCCTTTTGAACAAGAGACAAATCCAAATGTGATTAAAAGAATAAAAGCCAATATCTTTAAAGGATTTCTTCTCATTCCCATATCTTCCTCCCTATTTATATTTGAAAGCTTCGCCTTGTATGATAAGACATATAAGTATTCTTTGAACTATATATATAATAAAGCATAAAGTCTAATCTATTTCAACCAATATTTCTTATAAATAGGCATAAAATAAACACCCAACCCTTCTATCAAGGATTAGGTGTATCTATAACGGAGAAAGAGGGATTTGAACCCTCGCGCCGGTTGCCCGACCTACACCCTTAGCAGGGGCGCCTCTTCAGCCTCTTGAGTATTTCTCCTCATCTGAAACCAAAATGTGAATTTAGTTATTATATGTCGCTGAAACAAAATTTAGTATAACAAATGCATTTTCTTTTGTCAACCAATTTGAGCCTGCAAATCATACAAATTATTTCCCTTTGCATCAATTGCAACTATTAGAGGAAAGTTCTCCACATATAATTCATGGATTGCCTCTGTACCAAGATCATCATAAGCGATAATCCTTGATTGTTTTATGCTTTTTGATAGTAAGGCTCCAGCTCCCCCTGTAGCAGCAAAATATACTGCTTTGTTTTTTATCATGGAATCTATTACCTCTCTACTTCTTGTACCTTTTCCAATCATGCCTGCTAGTCCCATATCTAGAAGATTTGGACTGTATTTATCCATGCGACTTGCTGTAGTGGGACCTGCTGAACCTATAACCTGTCCCATTCTTGCAGGAGATGGGCCCATATAGTATATTATATTATCCCTTATAGATATGGGTATATCCTCCCCAGACATTATTGCTTCATGCATCCTCTTGTGGGCTGCATCTCTAGCTGAATATATTACACCTGTAATATAGACATAATCCCCAGCCTTTAGTATCTCTCTATCTTCCTCTATTAAAGGAGTATTTATATATTTATCCACAGCTCGCCTCAATTCTCTATCAGATATCCACAACTCAAAATATATCCTACTTAACTCATATTAAGCCATTTATATGACTCTTGTAACATGCCTATTCACATGACAGCCTATATTTATTGCGACAGGAAGCCCTGCTATATGTGTTGGATATGTCTCTATATTGACGCCAAGAGCAGTAACTCTTCCACCGAGGCCTGCTGGGCCAATACCCATATTATTAATTGCTACAAGTAGCTCCTTTTCTAACTTATTAATGTGGGGGTTTTTAGAAGATATGCTAATGTCTCTTGTTAAAGCTTTCTTTGCAAGAAGGGCACACTTTTCAAAGTTTCCTCCTATGCCTATACCTACCACTATAGGTGGACATGCATTAGGTCCTGCCAGTTTTACTGTCTCCAAAACTACTCTTTTTATTCCATCAGCCTCATCAGATGGCTTTAGCATATATATGCGGCTCATGTTTTCACTTCCAAAGCCCTTTGGGGCTACAGTTATACCCAGTTGATTACCAGTAACTATTTCATAATGAATTATTCCTGGCGTATTGTCCTTCGTATTATTACGGATTAAGGGATCAGATACCACGGACTTTCTTAGGCTACCTTCCTGATAACCCCTACGAATTCCTTCATTAATAGCATCCTCTAGTGTTCCTCCCTCTATATAGACTTCTTGACCAATTGTTACAAATACAATAGCCATCCCAGTATCTTGACATATAGGAATTAAATCCTTCTTGGCTATATCAAGATTCTCCAAAAGTTGGCCAAGGACGTGCTTTCCAACAGAAGAGGTCTCCCTCTTATAGGCATCTCTAATACCTATATCTACATCAGAAGCCAACCTATAGTTGGCTTCTATGCACATATCCTTGATATTTGATATAATCTCTTCGGTGTTTATAATACGCATATTCTATCTTATCTCCGTATCACTAATCCTTATCTTCATCTTCATAATCGTCATAATCCTCTTCAAAATCATCATCAGAGGCTATGGCATCCTCTTGTAATTCCTTTTCAAGATTCTTTATGACCTCATCATCAGAGGTGGTCTTACTATCCTCTCTTACCTTGGCAACACTTGCAACAAAGACATTCTTATCGGGTAAATTAATTAGCTTAACTCCTGATGTTATTCTACCAAGAACAGATATATCGCTTGCTAATATACGAATAACTATTCCCTCTGTTGTGATTAGCATAACCTCATTATCCTCTTTTACTGCCTTTACACCTATAACTTGGCCTGTCTTTTCCGTTACCTTATAACACCTGACACCTTTACCTGCACGGTATTGAATATTAAATTCATCAAGGACTGTACGCTTACCCATACCGTTGGCTGATACGAAAAGCATATAATCACCTTG
>CAZODB010000192.1:0-4163 GCA_964578425.1 uncultured Herbinix sp. | reverse complement strand
TTGTTGAAGATAATGAATGGAAGGTTATATTAAAATAGTGTATCGAAAACACTAAATTACTTACTTCGCTAGCAATTGTATTAGATTTGAACTGAAAAATATTTATATTAAATATGGAGGTGCTTTATGTTAGGGGTCCCAAAATATAAAGTTCTTTTAGTAGAATATGATGAAAAATGGGCGGAGGAGTTTGAGAAAACGAAATTGACTCTTTTAAATATTCACGGTGAAAATGTTGTCGATATTCAACATGTAGGTAGTACTGCGATAAAAGGTATAATGGCTAAACCTATGTTAGATATTGCTATAGTATTTAAATCTATAACAGACTCCTTTTTCAAAATAATGAAGGATAACAAATATGAATATTTTGGGGAAGTAGTGACTGGAAAGCATCTTTTTATATTAAGAGGCGAAGGTGAAGTTTCTTTACAACATGTACATTGTTATGAAGAAAAAAATCTGGAGCAATTTTTTGACCAAATAAATTTTAGAGATTTTATGCGTTCCCATTCAGAATATGCAAAAGAATATGAATTATTAAAACAAGAGCTTTTCAAGATATATAATAACGATAGAAAAAAATATACAGAGGGTAAGCAGGCTTTTTTTAATAAAATAAAGCAGCTCGTAGATGAAAACTTCAATAAATCATAATAAATCAAAGTTTCTCGAAGGTATCAAAGATGCTATTCTGAGTTTTGCAAACAGTATAACGCTTCTTGATGACATTGTTTTATACTTAGTACGGAAGAAGTGACCCCATATAAAAAGCATTATAATCTTGTGATGTGAGAGAAACTATGTTAATGGAGCGAAAAGGAGATACGTTATGTACAAATTAAATCACCCAGCAGAAAAGCATATTCGAACTATAACATACAAAGGAATACAATTCGAAGTCGTTGAACGCCCTGATGTTTTATGGGTTGGCTGTGTTGATTACGCCAATAACAATACTGATGAATCAGATATCAGTAAGACTCTTAAACGATTTCAAGAACTAGTTGAGTCTGCTCCCATAAGGGACAACATTAACCCCGATTGGAGTGCTGCACTTTCTATAAACTATAATTACGACAAAATGCCATGCGGAATTATGTTCGCAAATGAGTCCTATACAGATAACCAAGATGAACGTTACGATTTATTTACACAGCCCAGTGGTTTATGGTTACATGTAAGTGTAAGTGAAGAATCTGATATGGCTCTTCTAGGTAGACGCAATTATGGAACGTTTGAGTATTTTGGCGTATTACGAAGCGTTGCAGAAGAAAATGGTTTCATGCAAAATTCTGAAGTCCATTTGGAAATAGAGTATCATTGTCATGTCGAATATAACAATCCTTTCCACACGAATTATGCATATATACCGATATGCGTAGTATGAGCATAATAAGCAGTAAATTTAATACATAATCGTTTACTATTGCGTAGTACCAATTATTTATATTATTGGAGGAGAATAATGGAGTTTAAAGTGCATCCTTTTAATATATTTAAAGATTATTTTTGTGTGGATATTATGGCATTGTATAAGGGTAAGTGGATATTTTGCAAGCATAAAAAAAGGGATACGTGGGAAAATCCAGGCGGACATATTGATGAAGGTGAAACACCACTGGAAGCTGCAAAAAGGGAACTATATGAAGAAACGGGAGCAATTAATTTCGATATTGAACCGCTTTGTGATTATTATGTTAACGGGGAAATAGACGGCAGGTATTTCAAAGGAAATGTACAGGTTTATTTTGCAATCGTTCATACTATGAGTGAATTACCGTCTGACAGCGAAATGGAATTAATAGATTTTTTTGATTCGTTTCCAGACGAATTAAAGTTTCCGATGTCACGTAATTTTTTTCCGATAGCCTTAGAAAAGAAACAGCGAATAGTATAAGCATAATCAGAAGTTGTTTTACTTCACAATATTTATTGCAGGAACATCATGCAGAGTGGTCAGTTTTGCTACTTTGTCAGAGGAGATTACAGAAAACCACTTAACTTTGCTCAACAGTGGCATTACAGCAATTGAACCAGACTTTCCTACAATAATGTATGCTATTATAAAAAGAAAATGTTCATGATTAGGTAGGTTCACACCCCTTCGCTAACCGAGTCGCCGGCTGAATTAGCCAATACGTTCGAGAAAATATAAAGCCTGAAAGGAATTATGATAATGAATTCTAATTATTGGAATGATAAAGTAGAATGGTTAAATGCTATACGAACAGGTTGGTTTAATGAAGATTACATTCAATTTCTGGTTGAGAAGGAATGAAATATTCATAAACCGGTCAATATTATTGATTTTGGTTGTGGGCTTGGCTATGTTGGATTAATATTATTACCCATTTTACCTTGCAAGAGCATTATAAGGAACATCTCTATCAATAGACTTATAGTACATATGTATTATTATGGAGGAATGGTATGAAGTTAGATGAACTAATGGATTACTGCGGCAGCAGGAGTAAGGCGTATATAGATTATCCGTTTGGTGATATTCCAATCTGCTATAAATTAAGTGGGAAGATATTTGCGCAAATTTATCCAACTGAAAACGACTATAAAGTCACCTTAAAATGTGAGCCTATGACAGGTGAATTTTACAGGCAGGTTTATTCGGGGATTGTAGTACGTGGCTATCATTGTCCACCGGTACAACAACCTTTTTGGAACACTATATATATAGATAGGATATCAGATAATGAACTGCTAAATATGGTTGATCATGCATATGAATGCGTACTAAAAAGCTTCTCAATGAAAAAACAAATAGAGATAAATAGTAGTGATTGAATTAAAGAGTCAGCACACTTTCCACATTTTGAAGAGACTGAGAAATTCGCTCAACTAGCTAGAAATATAAAAGAGAAGAGTAACCCTGATACAGCAAAAATTATGATTGCAGAGGTAAGAAAAATATTATGTCAAAACAACCAAAAGTTCTTATTGTAACAGGTCCTTGTGGATTGGGAAAAACTACGATTGCAAATTTAATCGTTAAAAACAATGGCTTTATGTGGGATAAGTTATTCCTTATGTACGATTATTTTCATTAGCTGGAGGCTGTGGTGGCTGAGCACTTTGACTTTCCATATGATAGAGTGGAAACGAAAAGAGTAAGGGCTTTCTTAGGGGAGAGAAGAAGGTGATTATATAATTTTTTTAGGAGAAACCAACTTAAGGATTATCATTTAAAAGCATACGAAGCGGCCTATAGCAGGTGTTTTAGAAGGAAGGGGGAGATCAAAGAAGTGATGAAATTATTTCTTACAAGCAGTATCGGTGGAAGCTATCTAGAGAATGGAAGAAGAGCTCCTTGTGCTCTTGATAAATCTAATCAGTTTTTGAATAATCTGGAAAAATTCTGGACTAAAGATTCAAAATGTTTAGTAATCAGTTCAGATCCAGACAACGATGATATTAATGATAGCTTTAAGGCAATATTTGCAGAGGCTTTTTTAATTAGTGGATTATCTTGTTCATATTGGGAAGTCTGTGACAAAAGAAATGAAGATAGGCTAGCTGAGATAATATATGACTATGATGTAATTCTACTGGCTGGAGGACATGTTCCTACTCAGAATAAGTTCTTTAGTAGGATAAGATTAGGAGAGTTATTAAAAGGATATAGCGGTATAGTAATCGGAATTAGTGCTGGTTCCATGAACTCTGCTGATGTAGTTTACGCTCAGCCGGAGCTTGATGGTGAAGCAATCGATCAAGGATATAAAAGGTATCTGGATGGACTTAATCTTACCCATATCAGTATTTTACCTCATTATCAGTACTTAATGGATGAGAGTATAGACGGGCTTAGAATAGTGGAGGATATATCATTGGCGGACAGCAAGATTAGGCCTTTTTATGCTCTTGTTGATGGAGCTTATCTATTAGTAGATAATGATGTTTCTACCTTGTATGGAGAGGCATACTATTTCTGTGATGAGGCTATAACGAAAGTATGTGATACGGATAATTGCATCCAACTATAATAAGTGATTTGCTAGGGGGACATATGAAACTATATTTTATTAGGCACGGGCAGACAGATTGGAATAGTGGAGGTAAGATACAAGGAAGTCATGATACAGAGCTTAATGATATTGGCATCAATCAAGCAATTGAATTAAGTAAGAGGGTTTTAGAATCCAACA
>CAZODB010000191.1:1811-4200 GCA_964578425.1 uncultured Herbinix sp. | reverse complement strand
GGTTTATCGGAGGACCCGGCTATCTTTTGGAGGATAAGGAACGAATCCTAAAGACACATATTGATAACTTCGCTGGACAGGACAAGACCCTGCTTACATTTGACAACATGGAGAAGGAGGAAACCTTTTATCTCTATGAAAATGGTTCGCTTGGTAAGCAGGAAGGCTTTTACATATACTACGAGAAGAATGAGGAAATGCAAAATTATATGATTGAGAGTAAGGAAAGTCCAAGCCAAGAAGAGCAATTCGATGATAAGGTGTCTAGGGATATACGAACTATCCTGCAGAGTAAGAAGCCTGTAGATGAAAACAAGAATGCTAGCCATCTTATGTATGCGGCGGGGACCTTGCTTGCGGTTATCATTTTAGTAGTAGGAGCCACCATGCTAAGCAACTATGATCAGATGAAAAACATGCAGAACACCATAAACACTTTAACTAATAGTTTGAAAGAGGTAGAAACCGTATTTTTAAAGAATGAAAATAATATAGCAAATCCAGAGGCTGAAGATGAATTAATACCCGACATTCCTGTAATAAATGATGGCAGCTTAAATGTTGAGGTGCTTCCGGGAGGAGTATCCCCACTGCCAGATAAGGATGACGAGGATGCTACTGATGAACATGAACCTCCAAAACCTGCTTCTACTATTAAGAATGGCGAGGACGATAATAATAAGGAGGACGATAAAGAAACCTCAAGCGTAAACGATTTAAAGAGTGATACTAAGCAGGAGGTTAATTACTACACTGTGAAAGCCGGGGATTCTCTGGCAGGGATTAGCAACAAGCTGTATAATTCTGCTAATTACATCACTGTGATAAAAAAGCTGAACAATATCGAGGATGAAGATATGATTTATATTGGGCAGAAGTTGATTCTTCCTTAAATCCACTATAGGATTATATATAGAAGTATTATTAACACAAGAAGAGCACTCGTGACTTTAGTCGTGAGAGATTCAAATAATATCAATATCATTAAGTGCCGCAGAATAATTGAACCCTAGCAGAGGGGTCTTATGCTTGTGGCACGTTTTATTGTAAAATACATAGTGTCATTATTATGAAAATGAGGTATAATTTCTATAAAGTCATTGGACTAGACAATAAAATCTATTCACAGCAGAGAACGGTCAACAAGAGCAGGACAGATTATTAGAAGTGGGTGGACAATCAGTGAGGGATTACGAACAAAGAAAAAGAAGACACCGTAAGAGACGGGTTATCATATTTGCATCGTTATTGGTTCTTATAGTAATAATTGGAGCCATATATTTGATTAGGTTATTCAATCGCAGCTATCAGGATTATGAGGTAATGGACAGGGTTGGTAATACCGAAGAGAACCTTGGGGGTTATCTTGAGTATAAGGGCGCGGTAGTCAGATATAGTAGAGACGGTGCTGTTGCCGTTGATAATAAAGGAAATCTCTTGTGGAATGGGTCCTATGAGATGGCTGAACCTATAGCCGATACCTGTCGCGATTATGTAGTAATAGCGGATAGAGGTGGTAAGCAGGTGCATATATTTAATAAGAATGGTATAGCAGGAAGCTTAACTATGAATCATCCTATAGTAAAGGCTGAGGTTGCTCAGCAAGGAGTGGTTGCTATTCTTATGATGGAGGGTGACACTAGCTATGTGGAGCTATATAGTAAGGAAGGGGATCCGCTGGGGGAAAAGGTTACAAATATGAAAAAGGACGGGTACCCGATGGATATATCCATTTCTGATAACGGGGAGAAGGTGGCGGCAACCTATCTGAATATAAGTAAGGGAGAGATAACCAATAATATATTATTTCTAAATTACGGTGAGGTAGGTAAGAACTTTACAGACCGTCATGCTGGAGCTTTAATATATAGTGATATCATAGTGCCTAGAATAACATTTTTAGATAATGATACAGTCTGCGCATTTAAAGAGAATGGATTGCTTATATTTACCATGGAGGAGATTGCAGAGCTTGCCAAGGAGGAGACTGTAGAGGGTAAGATTAAAAGCATATTACATAATGAGAAATATTCAGGACTAGTCCTTGAGGGGGATAAAGAAAGCGATGCAAAGCTACTACTATATGATTTAAAGGGCAATAAGGTTCTAGATATGGAGCTAGATTTTGATTATGAAAGCATATATCTTTCGGGTGATGAGATTATTCTGTATGATGATTTGACCTGTGTGATTTATAAGGCTGATGGTAATGAGAAGTTCCGATATACATTTACAACCAATATATCAGCTCTTTATCCTATCAACCATCTAGACCGATATTTTCTGGTTAATCCACAGGAGATACAGGAGATACAGCTTGTAGAGTAAACCAGTTAAAAACCCGTACCGGGTACCAAAAAAAATCTGAAAAAAATCTGTACCGGGTACC
>CAZODB010000191.1:0-1711 GCA_964578425.1 uncultured Herbinix sp. | reverse complement strand
AGGAGGAGAAATCCTCCGCTATATATAGTAAAACATTTTAGTTAATTAGGAGGATTGTATGAGTTGGTTATTAGTTATAGTTTTAGGAATTATTATTTTAAATGCTATGATAGGCCGCAAGGTTGGACTTATTAAGATTATTTTTTCTATATTCTCATTTATAATAGCATTGATATTGACGGTATGGATAAGTCCAACTGTCAATGGAATGCTAAATAACAATGAGACCTTCTATGAGAAGGCATCGCAGAAGGTGGAAGATATGTTGTTTAAGGAGCAGGTAGAGACAAAAGATGAGGATGATGTGATAGAAGGTTTACCCTTGCCAAAGTCTATCAAGGAATCTCTTCAGAAGAACAAGGACAAGCAGGAAGCGAATATTAAATCATATATAACATCCCATGTTACTGGTATAGTGATTAATGCTTTAGCGTTTGTACTTACATTTGTTGTAGTGTTTATCGGGCTCTGGGTGATTAGCATAGCACTTAGTATTATCAGTAAGCTTCCCATATTAAATCAGCTGAATAAGATGGCGGGCCTTTTGGTCGGAGGTCTTCAGGGAGTGATCGTTGTATGGATATTATTTGTCCTTATAACTGTATTTAGTGGTACCGTATTAGGAAAGAGTGCTTTCCAACAAATTGAAAGTAGTGTGATATTAAGCTTTATATATGATAAGAATCTTTTATTAAATATTGTTTTGAATGCAGTAAAGATGTTCTAGTTTAAGGAGAATGAAGATGAATGAGGTATTAAGTAAAATAGAGATGATGGGGATTGTACCTGTAATAAAGTTAGACGACCCTAAGAATGCAGTTCCCTTGGCAAAAGCTCTCTGTGATGGAGGGCTCCCCTGCGCAGAGGTAACATTTCGAACGGCTGCAGCTGAGGAATCCATACGACTTATGAGGAGGGCATTTCCCGATATGCTTATAGGAGCTGGGACGGTTCTAACGACAGACCAGGTAGATATGGCTGTAAATGCTGGTGCGAGCTTTATCGTTAGTCCTGGACTAAATCCAAAGGTGGTAGGTTATTGTGTGGAGAGAAATATACCTATAACACCGGGATGCTCGACTCCCAGTGATATAGAAGCGGCAATCGAGCTGGGACTTGAAGTGGTTAAGTTCTTTCCCGCAGAGGCGGCTGGCGGACTTGCTATGATTAAAGCTATGGCAGCACCTTATGTAAATATGAAATTTATGCCTACAGGAGGTATTAATGCATCTAATCTTATATCATATCTTGATTTCCCTAGGATAATAGCATGTGGCGGAAGCTGGATGGTTAGGGACGATTTGATCAAGGAAGGTGATTTTGATAAGATAAGGGAGCTTACCAAGGAAGCGATTACTATGATGCTGGGCTTTAAGCTCAGTCATATAGGCATAAACATGGATAATGAAATACAGGCAGAGCAGGTTGTTGATTCGTTTGAAAAAATGTTTGGATTTACAAAAATGATTGGTATTAGTTCGATATTTGCAGGTAATGCAATAGAGGTAATGAAGGAGCCTTACTTAGGCGAAAGAGGGCATATTGCAATTCAGACTAATTATATAGATAGAGCGGTATATCATCTTGGGCAGCAGGGGTATACATTTAACGAGAATAGCAAGAAGCTTGATAAGAAGGGTGAACTGGTATCTGTATATCTGAATCAAGAGCTTGGAGGTTTTGCTATACATTTGGTCCAGAAGTAACAAGC
>CAZODB010000190.1:0-4237 GCA_964578425.1 uncultured Herbinix sp. | reverse complement strand
GAGTTATATTTATCGTAAAGCTGATGATATATCTCCAGCTCATCTTTAATAAAGCTAGCAAGCTCACTAAACTCCTTCTCGTTTTTTGTATAGGCTACAATTTCGGTTAATGTGTTAAACATGAAGAGAAAACTACCTTGGTACCTTTGGGGTGTCTGGCTACAAGAGGAAGTGAATATAATCCCCGTAAATAATAATATAGTAAATATAGCTTTTTTCATCTTATCTCTCCTGCAAAATCTTAATAATAAATCATAAAGGTAGAATAACATAATCAGAAGAAACACGCAATTCGTGTTTCACGAGTAATATAAGTTCGTTCTACTACAAGATACTAATATTAAAATTTCTCATGACTAAAGTTACGATTGTTCTTCTTGTCTTAATAAATTAGGGGTTACAAAACATTTTGAGTTATTCAATATGTTTTGCAACCCCTGTAATATGTGGTTTTAACTATTTAATTTCCGTATGCTATTTTGCAACAGCGCTAGCTTCTTTTACAACTGCTATCATATCAGTAATAGTTATTGTAACAGAGCTTGTTAAATCTTCGTCTGTAGGATATCCATCCTGTAATGCAATACCAGAAACATCTGATACGGTCTTACCCTTGATATATTTTGAAAAGCCCTCTGATTGTTCAAACCATTCTTTGCCGATATTAGAAGCATCTCTCATGTTATAGTCATTACCAAGCTCAAGCTTTGTCTTGAAATCGCCTGTTAATTCAGAGGTAAGCTTACCCTCAGCACTAAAAGTTACGTTTGTCTGGGAAGCATCGATAACACTACTTGTAATCTTGCCACTCTTATCAAAGGAAACTGCTCCGTAATGGGAGTAAGCCTGAACAGTACCATCACCTTCTTCAGATGCATTCTTTGTTCTGCTACCTGCACCAGAGGTAATACCAAGACCTAGCTTATCGCCAGGCTTTGCACCTATATCCTTTGAATTGTTAACAGCTTTTTCTATAGCAGTAATCACGCTAGCAATATTCATTGTTACAGAGCTTGTTAAATCCTCATCAGTGGGATATCCGTCTTCAAGGGCAATACCCTTAACTTCTGCTATGGTCTTTCCGATTACATATTCTTCAAGAGCTGCTGCTTGCTCATCCCATTCTTTGCCGATAGGGGAAGCGCCTCTCATGTTATAATCGTCACCAAGTTCCTTTTTACTGTCAAATGTTTTTGCTAAATCGGTAGTAATCTCGCCTGTAGTTGAAAAGTTGAACTTAGTCTGAACTACATCGATTACAATATCCTTAATAACACCCTTGTCATCTACAAGAACGGCAACTGCTGTAGAGTCTACCTGGGCAGTACCATCTTTTTCTTCTGTAGCTTCCTTAGAACTACCTGCGCTACTTACAATCGCAAGCCCGGTCTTAAGACCTTTAGTGCCGCATGCTGTGAGCATTGTCATAGCTAATGCAACAATTAAAATCAATGAAAATATCTTTCTCATAATATTATCCTCCAATTTTGTTAAATATTTAACTCAGAATGTACTTATATGATACTACTTTTTTGTGATTTAGTCAATTCGTATTTGCAATTCAAGAGAGGAAGATATTATCCTATTATAGGATAATATAGGATAAAAACATTAAAAGGAGAAAGATGGTTATGGGGCTACTGCAAAATAAAAACTAATGCTCTTTTGCAGTAGCCCCATAAGAACAGTTTTATTGAGTGGAATACATGCCTTTGCTATTCATATACGCAAATATTGCTTCTCCGTGCTTTTGCTCTTCCTTTTGAATATGGTTTAGCACATCGCGAACTTGAGCGCTTTTACATTCAAAGATAGTAGTATCATAGGTGCCGGACACATATTTCTCGGTATTTAGCATATCGATACACATATCCTTATCAGAAGCTTTAAAAACAGAGGAGCCCGATTTGTTAATTGCCTCCTGCTGTAGCATGGCCTTATCAGCCTGCTGTCCTGACTGTTGCTGCCCAGATTGCTGTCCTGACTGTTGCTGTGAATTTGCGCTACTTTGACCAGACATGGAAGGAACTTGACCGTTTAGTAGCTGGTTAATAGTCTGTAGATGCTCCCTTTCCTTTTGTGCATTATTTTGAAATATGGTCTTTAGCTGGGAATCTACTGCTAGATTTGCATAGTTATCATATTTTAAAATACACTGTTCTTCATGGGACTTCTGGTCTTGAAGAAGTAGCTGTTCTTTTGTAGATAACGTTACATTTGCAATCATGTTTATCACCTCCTAGAATAGTATTTCTATAAATAAGAAAATTATCCAAAGCAGGATATATATTTCCAAAGCAATATGATTGCATTCTATAAAAAAATATAATAACTACTTGCAATTACTCTGAGATATGGTTTACTTTGGTTCCGTCACCACGATACTATCACGGCTAATATTCATGTTACATTCTGGGCAATAATAGGTAAGCTCTATTTTATGTCCACATTCTGAGTGAGTAAGCTGCTTATGACACTTCTTCACATTACGTTCTCCCCATAAGAGTATGCTGTTAAACACATCGGATAGATCCATTCCACTTTTAGTTAATAGATAACGGTATCTGGGGGGATGAGCCTGATAAAGCTCAGAAGCTATAAGATCATCCTCAAGTAGGCATTTCAATCTATCTGAGAGGAGATTAGTAGGTATTCCCTCCAGATGCTGTTGGATCTCTGTATAAGTATCATGCCCCATCATAAGCTGGCGAAGAATAAGAAGAGTCCATTTATCTCCTATTATGTTAAGAGTCTGTGCTATATTACAGGGAAGGTCATATAGAGCTTTCATGTTTTGTATCTCCTTCTATTAATATTATTTGTTAAAATCAGTGTTCTGTTAGTCAGTGGCTTCAAGAGTTTGAATAATTACATTATCCATTATATCCTTGGATAGCATGGCTGCAGCATATCCAAATATGTTCCCTTCTTTGTCAATTAAAAAGGTTGTCGGAAATGCATTGATATAATATTCTCTTAATAAATCTCCGGTCTCGTCAAAGACCACAGGGAATGTGTATTCATTATCATCTAAGAAAGCTATTATATCACCCTTGCTTTCATCTGCATTATTAGGATATTGCTCACTTGACGGATTTGCAATTCCTAATATTATTACATCCTCTTGATTTTTGCCGTATTCTATATATATCTTCTCAATATCAGGCATTTCCTTAATGCAAGGAGGACACCAGGTAGCCCAAAAATTTAAGAAAACCACCTTGCCCCTATAGTCAGATAGAGTATGCTCCACACCGTATTGATCTGTCAGTGTAAAATCTATGGAAGGGATAAGCTCCTTATCTTTAGACTCGGCTTGATCTGGATTATTACTGTCATTTTCTGTAGAATCATCTGTGCTATTAGGAGTAGCTTCAGTATCTGTTGATTCATGATCTGTATCCCCAGGAATATTATCAGAAGATTTATTATCGTCTGAATCGTCTGTATCAGCATCATCTGTATATGATGTGTGATTTTCCTTGCTTTCAACATCCTCATTCTCTTGTTCCTGCATTATTCCAAGAGGCTGTGGAATTTTATTAAGGTATTTTGATATTCCGTTCATCCATCCAGTAAAGGTCATTATTCCTATTATAATAAGTATGATTCCACCTATCTTAACAGTATATTTTAGAAGTCTTTGCCTAGTTTTTAAGAAGTTTAATACCTGACTAGTAAATAATCCAAGTAGCAAAAAGGGTATAATGAATCCTACAGCATAAAGTAAAACAAGCAGACTACCTATAAAAGGGCTTTTTGCAGTTGAAGCGAATATGAGTACCGAGGATAATGCTGGTCCCACGCAGGGCGTCCAGGCAAAGCTAAAGGTAAAGCCCATTATGAAGGCTACAAGAGGATTCATATTACGCTTACCAAAATTAAGACGTATTTTGCGTTCCTTTTGTAGGAATTTAAAGTCTAGAAGACCAATCTGATATAGCCCAAGGATAATTATTAATACACCTCCAAGTCTCGTAAAGAGGTGTTGATTTGTTTTAAAAAATGATCCCAGAGCGGTAAAGGCCATTCCTAATAGGAAAAAAGCAAAGGATATTCCCATTACAAAGAATATGGTATGAAGGAATACAGTTGACCGTCTGTATGTAATCTGTCCTTCCTTATCAACTTGCTTTGCATTTCCAGCTAAATAGCTCATATAGATAGGTATCAGTGGGATTACACAGGGGGATAAAAAAGATATTATACCTTCGATAAATACTAATATATAGTTTAT
>CAZODB010000189.1:0-4275 GCA_964578425.1 uncultured Herbinix sp. | reverse complement strand
AAGCAGGCAGTTGCTGATCTTATTGCTGGTGGAACAGAATTTACTGTTGTATATGCACAGAATGACAACATGGCTCGTGGTGCTTGTGATGCTATGGATGCTGCAGGTATTACATACGGTAAAGATGGTGATGTTAAGGTTATTGCTTTTGATGCCAACAAATGGGCTCTAGAGAAGGTTCTAGCAGGAGATTTCAATCTTGACGTTGAGTGTAATCCTCTCCATGGACCTCGTATAGTTAAGCTTATAAACCAACTTGAGGCTGATGAAAGTGTCCCTAAGGATGCTTATGTAGAAGAGGAAATGTTTGATGCAGAGACAATTACACAGGCTATTGTTGATGCTCGTAGTTATTAAATTTAATTGTATTGAAAATCCGACGATTTTCAACTGGTAACAATGTAAGATATTGATAGAAATGCGCGGCGTCGATTATGTGGATATTGTTCGCAGAACTTGGCACCGCGCATTTCTTAACATAAGATTAGTGGATATAGTATATCTATACATTATTATAGATGTGATTGATATATCAGGAAATCGTGTCAGAACGGAGGTTAAATAATATAAGATGCAGGAATCATTACTAAAAATGAAGAATATATATAAAAGCTTTCCCGGTGTCCGTGCCTTGCAAAATGTAAATTTTACATTATGTGAGGGTGAAATTCATGCTCTAATGGGCGAAAACGGGGCTGGTAAGTCCACCTTAATTAAGGTTTTGACCGGAGTTTACTCAAAAGATGCCGGAGAAATATATATTAAGGGAGAGGATAAACCGGTTCATATAAAATCCCCTCAGGAAGCTCATAAGCATGGGATAAGTACTGTGTATCAGGAAATAACTTTGTGCCCTAATCTGACAGTTACTGAAAATCTTTTCATTGGCAGAAACGATGATTTACTGATAGATTGGAAAAAGAATAACAGTAGGGCAGAGGAAATTCTAGCGAATCTCGGTATACCGGCTAAGCCAACTCAGCAGTTATCCAACTGCTCCATAGCAGTACAGCAGATGGTGGCAATAGCCCGTGCAGTTGATATGGACTGCAAGGTGTTGATACTTGACGAGCCCACCTCATCCCTGGACGATCAGGAGGTTACTAAGCTTTTTTCACTGATGCGTGAGTTAAAAAGCAGAGGAGTAGGCATTATATTCGTCACTCATTTCCTCGAGCAGATGTATGCTATCTGCGATAAGATAACAGTTTTGCGTGGTGGTGAGCTTGTTGGTGAATATAAGATTATGGACCTGCCCCGGGTTGAGCTTGTAGCCAAGATGATGGGTAAGGAGCTTGGTGATTTGGCTGATATACATAATGAGACGCAGACTGATAAGGAAGATTTACATGAAACAATAATCGAAGCAGAAGGGCTTACAAGTACCTCAGGAATAAAGCCATTTGACTTTAAAGCTCACAAGGGTGAGGTCACAGGCTTTGCAGGATTGCTTGGTTCCGGCCGCAGTGAGTGTGTCCGTGCAATATTCGGTGCAGATAAGGTGACAAAGGGCAGGCTAAAAATAAAGGGTAAGGAAGAGACTATCACATCACCATTAAAGGCTATGAAGAAGGGAATTGGATATCTACCTGAGGACCGACAGCGGGACGGGATTATAGGAGATTTGTCAGTTCGTGAGAATATTATACTTGCCTTGCAGACGATGCGGGGCTTCTTTAAGCCCTTTACTAAAGCTCAAGCACAAGCGTTTGCAGAAGAGTATATCAAAATGCTTGACATAAAAACTGCTTCGGCGGATACACCGATAAGATCACTGTCCGGAGGAAACCAGCAAAAAGTAATACTTGCCCGTTGGTTGCTTACACATCCCGATTATCTTATTCTGGATGAACCGACACGGGGAATAGATATTGGTACTAAGGTGGAAATACAAAAGCTAGTATTAAAGCTTGCATCTGAGGGCATGAGTATTACATTTATTTCGTCTGAGATAGAGGAGATGCTACGTACCTGTTCGAAACTGATTGTTATGCGTGATCTAAATGTAGTAGGAGAGCTCAAGGGTGATGATATGACACAGGAAAAGATTATGTATACCATAGCGGGGGTGAGTAAGTAAAATGGGTAAAATCAATAAAAAACAAAATACCAACCATGGAGTAACAGTTCTTAAGTCTCTTATTAGGCATAGATTATTTATTCCTGTTGTGTTTCTTATGTTATTATTATTATTAAATATATTTATTAAGCCGGGTTTTCTTAGGATAAGCTTAGGCAGAGACAGCAGCGGTAATCCGGTATTGATAGGCAATTTAGTCAATATCCTTAACAACGCAACTGAGCTTGTTATTTTAGCTATTGGAATGACCCTAGTGACAGCCGCCTCAAAGGGTCAGGATATCAGTGTAGGTTCTACAATTGCTATAGTCGGCGGAGTTATAATGCGGGTTCTGTGCGGAAGTGAAACCCAGCCTACTGAGTTAAAGGCTCCAATTATTTTGGCCCTTCTACTTGGCTGCTTAGCAGGTATGGCCTGTGGAGCATTTAACGGTATTCTCGTGGCGAAATTCAACATACAGCCCATGGTAGCCACACTCATACTATTTACAGCAGGTCGGTCTATAGGCTCTATGGCTATGGGAGGACTTAAACCCAAGGCTGTGTCAAGCTTTGGATACTATGGCAACTTTATTCCAGGATTCCCTATACCAACACCTATACTAATTACCATTGTAGTTATCCTAGTAACTTTTATTGTTCTAAAAAAAACCAACCTTGGCCTATATACTAAGGCTGTAGGTATCAATGATAGATCATCAAGATTAAACGGCTTAAATCCTGCAAAAATTAAATTTTTGACATATGTTATTATGGGTTTTTGTGTTGGTATTGCCGGTTTTGTTCAGTCAAGTAGGGTACAAACAGTAAACCCTTACACAATAGTACCTGGCATTGAAATGGATGCAATTCTGGCAGTTGCCCTTGGAGGTAATGCACTAGGCGGTGGAACAATTAATATGATGGGGTCAATAATCGGAGCCTATACCATCCAAACTCTTACCTCTATGTTGACCACTCTTAATGTTAATACAAATGCCGTTCCGGTCTTTAAGGCTGTGATTATTATTCTGCTAGTCGCCATTCAAACGCCCACTGTCAGAAGCTTCTTTAGTGATAAAAATATGATAAATAAAATAGCTACAGGCGATGGAAAGGAGCGTGCTTAATATGTTTAAACGCAAAGAGTCTCCTACCGATACAGCTTTTCTTCTAACAATAACAATCTCATTATTTATCGTAATCTATCTACTCTCAATAATATTTTTAGGAGATAAAGGGTTCAGCAAGATACAGATGTTCTTTAATCTCTTTAATGAAAATGCAGCTCTAATCGTTATTGCTTGTGGACTTTCGATTGTAATGATAACAGGAAGTATTGATATATCTGTAGGTGGTTCTACAGCCCTTATATGCACATCCTGTATAGTTTGTCTTAACAACTATGGCTTCAACTTCATTACAGCGCTTATTTTGGCTTTGGTTATTGGTCTCACCTTTGGAGTTGTTCAAGGCTTTATGATCGCATATCTGGAGATGCAGCCCTTTATAGTTACACTTGCGGGCATGTTCTTAGGCAGGGGATTAGTAGCGCTGATCGAAGTTAATCAGATCCAGGTTGATAACGCTGGCTTTGAACTACTGTCAGCTGCTAGAATTCAAATTCCACTTTTAGGTGATATCAATAAAAGAGGTGTATTTATACAGTCAAAGCTAGAATATGGCGTTATAATTGCAATTATTGTAGTCTGTATATTGTTCTGGGTACTCAGGAAAACAAGTCTTGGACGTAGTTTTTATGCCGTGGGAGGAAATCCGCAAAGTGCTTTAATGCTAGGTATAAATGTTAAGAAAACCAAATTCAATGCCCATGTGCTCTGCGGGCTGCTCGCAGGTATAGGAGGTTTCCTTTATCTTTTTCATACACGGTCAGGCTCGGTTCAACAGGCTACAGGCCTTGAAATGGATGCCATATCTGCTTCCATTATCGGTGGAACACTGCTTACCGGTGGTGTGGGGAATATCTTTGGTACTTTATTTGGCGTATTAACAAGTGGAATCGTACTACTGGTCGTTACTGCTATAGGTAGTCAGGATCCTTGGTGGCCACAGATCACAAGAGCAGCAATGCTATGTTTCTTTATAGTACTTCAAAGTATTATCTGTTCAAGGAAGAAAAGTAAGTAAATATACATAAAGAAAAAACACGATTTCTAAATCGTGTTTTTTTTATAAATAAAAGTAAAGTATATAATC
>CAZODB010000188.1:0-4311 GCA_964578425.1 uncultured Herbinix sp. | reverse complement strand
CTACCACTGAGCCACTCGTGCGTATTATGATGTGCCTTGTTTTCCTAAGCACATGTCATAATATACTACAGAAATTAGCCTTTGTCAATACCTCAAAATAAAATGTTATGTTCTTGTCATGCTAAGTTATTGCCTTTGTTGCTTTTATTTATACTGTTTATAAAATTCACCCAATTAATACCGTTAGGACGTATTCATTGCTTCGCAGTGATTTGTTCGATACTACATCGGATTTTGTCAGATTTAAGTCCACCCAGAGCTCCTCGGCTGATATCATCATATTTGCTAGCATTATTCCCATATCAATCATTTTCAGCTTATCCAAGGGCTTTGCAAACCAAGGATTCTTCTTGACGAATACATGGATTCTGTTCTTATATACCACGAAGCGCCAAGGCTGGCCATTATAGGCAGATGGGGCAAGGCGGGCAGCATCTAGCATCTTTCGTACATCGGCGGGGGCTTCTTCCTTATATACCACAAGCTCCTTCTCGGGAGAGCGCTTTGCAAGGAATGGGTCCCTATACAGAGGCACCTTGGATTTTCCGAAGGCAAGTGTTATTACGTAGTCGAATGTCATGGTTTTTTTAAGTCCCCATCCCGGGCTTGCTGCACCCAGAAAGCAGGTTCCCAGTTCCTTTGTCTCGATATATAGGCTTAACTGCTGCATAAGGTATCCGGCATTCAGCAGATAATCATCCTTCTTTTCAGAGGAGAGACAGATGTAATAAGGCGCTCTAACTGCAAAAGGGCTGTTAAATCCTTGGTTTTGTTCGATATTACTAATTAGCTTGAATTCCACCTTTATGTCTTTTGTAAGCATGGGTAAGCTATCAGCAAATCTAAGGATGTCTTCTATAACCTCCCAGTCGATTGTTTCCTGATAGAAGCTTCTTATGCTTTTTCTGGAAAATATAATGTCGTACATGTTCATATATCAACACCTCGCTTTATTGGTTGGAAGCTCGTTTTTCTTGCTCTCTTTTTCTATAGTATAATGGAGAGATCTCATAATATTTCTTAAATAATTTACTAAAATGATAGACATCCTCATAGCCAACTTGATTTGCTATACTTTTTATGCTACTATTATCATCCTTAATCAGTATGTCCCTTGCTTTCTCCAATCTGATTTTTATAAGATAATTTATAGGAGATTCACCAGTCTCTTCTTTGAATATCTTCGAGATATATACGGGGCTCAGATACATATTATGTGCAATCTGCTCCAAGGATATCTTCTTATTATAGTTTTCATTTAGATAATTTATTATTTGCTTTACGGCATAATTTTTATTATATGATTCAAAGCTACATTTTGACTGCTTATAATCATCATCGCTGACTATCTCACGCATTACAAGAAGAAGCATCTGTATTAGATGTGTTTTGAACATGAAATATTTGCCTACATTACTGCTTTCATTCTCGGCAATCATGGCATAGCAGTGCATCATAAGATCCTGCTTTAGCTCAGTGGTGGTTTTTAGGATGCAGGTATCATCCTTTGTCTCAATAGAATTTTGAGCCATGTTCTTAAATTGAAAACCATAAAAACCAGCTATAAATTCAATGGTAGGTTCATCCTTATTGGTGACTATGTGTGCATGCTTTACACCGGGATTACATATCACGAGATCCCCAGCTTCCACATCATATTCCACATCATCTACAAGGTATTTACCCTTCCCAGATAAGATAAAAGCAAGTTCAGCATGTTCATGGTCATGATATACGCCGTTCTCGGTCATCTTATTCTTTGAAACATAAAATACAGTTGGATTAAAATCATTGTAAGTTAGGTCATAATCTATTATCATAATCTTCACCTCTCTATGGCCATAATGCATGCCATTAAGGTAATTATAACATTCTCTATATAAATATGAAACAATATTCTTGAACTAATTTTATTAAAACAAGAAGAAGACTGGTGACTTTAGTCGTGAAAGGTTCAATGGATAAAAAGTAAGACTTATAAAAAAGAACATTTAATTTGTAACAATCTACATTTTAATTTATTAATAAATCATATACAATGTAACTCATAAGCAGCAGACCGAAGGTCTATTGCCTTATACTTATGTAAACGAAAGGCAGATTAGTCCGTATGTATTAGGACGATTTATCCATTTGCAGTAAAATCGTCCTAATACATACGGATAAGTGTAATATGAGCGACAGACCTAAGGTCTGGAGTTACTAATCTGCTGAGAATACCGAGGAGGAATTATATGACAGCAATGCAATGGGTTTTTTCATTTCTTAGAAAATACCGCAAAAGACTGATATTTGCCATGTTTTTGGCGACGATAACTGCTGTATCAGCCATAGTTAATCCACAGATATCAGGAGCCATAGTAGACGATGTAATCATGGGTGGGGATCGTGAGATACTACCGACATTGATAATAATTATGTTAGTATCCACATTATTTCGTACTGCTATAAGATTTTGGTTTGTGATGATATTTGAAAAGACCTCACAGGAAATGATTTATACAATGAGAGACTATGTATTTCGTAGATTCATGAAACAGGACTTTACCTTTTATAATGACAATAGAACAGGTGATTTGATGTCTAGGCAGACAGGAGATATGGATGCCATCAGACATTTTGTATCTATGGTTATATATTCTGTATATGAGAACAGTCTACTATTTGTAATCGCTCTTGTGATGATATTTATGGTCGACTACAGACTAGCTCTATGTATGATAGCTGTAATGCCCTTAACCATCTATGTTACAGCTAAGCAGCTAAAATCTGTTAAGCCCGCTTTCCATAAAATCAGGCAGCATTTCTCAAGTCTGAATACATTTGTTCAGGAAAATGTCAGCGGCAACCGTGTTGTCAAGGCATTTGCCAAGGAAGACTATGAAATAGCAAAATTCAACAAGGAAAATGATGGCTTTAGGGATGCAGAGCTAGATGCGGCAAAAATATGGAAAAAGTATGTACCTGTATTTGAATTCTTAGCAAATGCTCTTACTGTTATTCTATACCTTGTGGGAGGTATAATGGTTGTATCTGGCTCCATGACAATGGGTAAGCTGGTAACGGTCAGTGGTTATCTATGGATGCTAAATCTCCCCTTACGTCAGGCGGGATGGCTTGCAAATGACTATCAGAGATTTGTGACCTCTGTAGAAAAGGTATATTCTACTATAAGTGAAGAACCTATTATTACAAATCCCGATGAAGCAGTTGTCAGAACACGCTTTAAGGGTGATATTGTATTTTCTAAGGTCAGCTATAATATAGGGGAAGAGAAGATACTAAAAGATATTAACTTTAAGGTTGAGGCTGGGCAGACTGTTGGTATTATTGGTTCAACTGGTTCGGGAAAGACTTCCCTGATGAATTTACTTTGTAGATTTTATGATGTTAGCTCTGGTGGGATAACACTGGATGGTATAAATGTAAAGAATCTAGACCTATACAGCCTTCGAGATAATATTGGACTTGCTATGCAGGATGTGTTCCTATTCTCGGATACTGTAGAAGGTAATATTGCATTTGGTAGACCTGATTGCAGTATGGAGGAGGTCATTGCAGCCGCTAAGGTGGCCAATGCCCACGATTTCATACTTCAGATGCCAGATGGTTATGACACCATAGTTGGTGAGAGAGGAGTAGGCCTATCTGGAGGTCAAAAACAAAGAATTTCTCTCGCTAGAGCTTTAATTAAGGATCCACCGATTATTATTCTTGATGATACTACCTCCGCAGTAGATATGGAGACAGAGGCCTTAATCCAAGAGGAGCTAACAAGAATTGAAAGCAAGCATACAGTATTCATAATTGCCCATAGAATTTCATCTATTAAAGATGCGGATCTTATTCTGGTAGTAGAGGATGGCAGGATTGTGGAATCCGGCAATCATGATAGCTTACTGGATAAGAAGGGCTATTATCACAGAGTATTTCATCATCAATACGGTGATTTCGATCAATTTCTTAACAATACGTTACAAAAGGAAATGGGGGAATAGATTTGGCTAGAAATAAATACGACATAGATGAGACACTACAGACAGAGTTTAATATTTCCCATATAAAGCGATTGGCTAGATATATTAGGCCTTACCGAAAGGATATGGCCTTGGTTATATTATTAATGACCATATCATCCGCTCTAGGTATGCTGACACCTAGAATATTGATGACTATCATGGATGTATATATACCGAACGGTGATATCAAGAGTATAGTAATTATAAGCTTATTTATGCTAGTAATTTATTTTATAATTTCTGCCATATTACGAATGAAGATATCAGTAACATCCAGACTCGGACAAAATAT
>CAZODB010000187.1:1681-4328 GCA_964578425.1 uncultured Herbinix sp. | reverse complement strand
AGCTTATAAAGGTAAAAAATAAGGAAGACATATTTGGTAAGCAGGAGATGTATAATGATGAGGATATAAAGGTTGGAGAGGAAGCCAATCTCTTAATAAATGCTACGAATATATCCTTTAGCAGCCTTAATGAATTAATGAAGAATTACAAAGGAGTCTACGTCCCTGCTCATGTGGACAAGGGCTCCTATAGCTTATTATCAAACCTGGGCTTTATACCTCCCGATGCAAGGTTTGAATCTGTGGAGATAAATGATATGACCAAGGCTGATGAGCTGTGTAAGACTCATCCTTACTTGGCAAAGTGTAATATATTAAGAAATTCTGATGCCCATAGCCTAGGAGCTATTAACGAAGCTGTTAATTTTATGAATGTAAAAGAAAGAAGTAGAGAAGCAGTTCTTGAAGCCCTAATAAAGAAAGAGCATAATGAGCCATAAGCCACTATTTTATCTTGTAATCTACTTGCCTTATGATATAATAATAAAAATTAGCAAATAATAAAAATAAAGGAGTTAAGCAATGGAATTAGTAGAGATTAGGCAGCTATATCGTAACAAAGAGCAATATATTGGTAAAAAAATATCTGTGGGTGGTTGGATCCGTAGCGTTAGAGACTCTAAGACCTTTGGCTTTATAGTGCTTCATGATGGAACCTACTTTGATACTTTACAGGTGGTCTATCATGATAAGATGAGTAATTTTGCGGAGATATCTAAGCAGAATGTTGGTTCCGCAATCATCGTTACTGGTGAACTGATTGCTACTCCGGAAGCGAAACAGCCCTTTGAAATTCAAGCAGAGGAGATAATGATTGAGGGAACCTCTACACCTGATTATCCTCTCCAAAAGAAGAGGCATACCTTAGAATATTTAAGAACCATAACACATCTAAGACCCAGGACTAATACCTTCCAAGCTGTATTTCGTGTTCGCTCCTTAATAGCCTATGCAATCCATAAGTTCTTTCAGGAGAGGGACTTCATCTATGTGCATACACCCATAATTACCGGAAGTGATGCAGAGGGTGCAGGGGAAATGTTCAGGGTTACCACCCTTGATATAGACAGCCCTCCTAGAACAAAGGATGGCAAGCTGGATGAGTCAGAGGACTTCTTTGGCAAGGAGACCAATCTTACAGTAAGTGGACAGCTTAATGGTGAGACTTTTGCCATGGCCTTTAAGAACATATATACATTTGGACCGACATTTCGTGCAGAGAACTCCAATACGACCCGTCATGCTGCTGAGTTTTGGATGATTGAGCCTGAGATCGTTTTTGCAGATCTAAAGGATAATATGGATTTAGCAGAGAAGATGTTAAAATATATTATAAACTATGTCTTGGAGCATGCACCTGAGGAGATGACCTTCTTCAACCAATTCGTCGATAAGGGCTTACTTGAGAGACTAACAAATGTGGCAAAATCAGAGTTTGGTCAGGTGACATATACAGAGGCCATAGAAATACTAGAAAAGAACAACGACAAGTTCGATTTCAAGGTATACTGGGGCTGTGATCTACAGACTGAGCATGAACGCTATCTGACAGAACAGATATATAAGAAACCAGTCTTTGTAACAGACTACCCGAAGGATATCAAGGCCTTCTATATGAAGATGAATGAAGATAATAAGACGGTTGCTGCTATGGACCTCTTGGTACCTGGAATCGGTGAAATTATCGGCGGTAGTCAGAGGGAAGATGACTATGACAAGCTAGTCAAACGTATAGAAGATATGAAGCTGAATAGAGAGGATTACGAATTCTATCTTGATCTTAGAAAATACGGTTCGGCCAGACATGCTGGCTTTGGACTTGGCTTTGAACGTTGCGTTATGTATCTGACAGGCATGAGCAATATCCGTGATGTAGTTCCATTCCCAAGAACAGTGGGACACTGTGAGCTGTAAGAGATATCGAGTATAGCTACAATATACAGATAAAAACGAGCAGTCTATATTAAGTAATAATAAATCACCCTAGTGCATGGTTGCATCAGGGTGATTTTTCTGTCAGACCTTGTTTGTTAACAAAAGAAGAGCACTCGTGACTTTAATCATGAGAGGTTCAATATAACTATTTGTATCTTATCAAGATGTAAAATCAATCTTCTTTAAAGATAATATGCTTTACTTTCTCTAAGGAAAATAATAGAACCATTCCAATTATTCCTGCAGAAACCAGTTGTCCTGCTCCAATTGTAAGCATCATATATGGAATTGGGTTCGCTTCAAAATAAGCAAGCTTTAATACCCAAGGTATTATGATGGCATTTACAAGGATAGGGGGAACTGGGACAAGGAACTTCTTATCTCTTAATTGATAGGATAGATAGGCAGCTATTAAGGTTGCTGCTGTTCCAAATATAACGTCCAGAATATCTGCAAAGAGAACATTGCTAAGTAGACAGCCAATCGTAACCCCTGGTATGGCAGCAGCTGTAAAGTAGGGCAGAATAGTGAGTGCCTCTGCAATCCGAAATTGTATGGGGCCAAAGCTTGAGTACTGGAAGACAAATACCAGTACAACATAGAGGGCAGCAATAACAGCCGCCTGTGTTACATATAAAGTCCTTTTGTTCAATTTCGTTCTCCTTTAGTTTTGTTTTATGTGTGGAAGGTCTCGAACACACAATGGCTACAT
>CAZODB010000187.1:0-1581 GCA_964578425.1 uncultured Herbinix sp. | reverse complement strand
TTCTCCTTTAGTTTTGTTTTATGTGTGGAAGGTCTCGAACACACAATGGCTACATCCTGAAACATCCATAGTATAAGGCTTTCAGCAAGGTATACTATAACTTATAAGTAGAAAAAATACAAGTATTTAACAAACATCCTTAATATAAATTTATTAAATTCGCTTGACTCTTGGGTTTACGCTTTCAGAAGTTTATGAAATGATCGAAAGGTCATGGAAAGGAGACCAAGATGATTAATCTTGAAAACATTAATCTAAACTATAAGGATACAAAAGCACTAAAGGATATTACTATAGAATTTCCTGAACACGGTATCTGTGGACTGTTGGGTAGAAACGGAGCTGGGAAGACATCTCTACTGTCACTTATAAGTGGTTACCGCCAGGCAACATCTGGAAGGCCGCAGCCACACTTGGCAACCAAAAGGAAGCTGTATTTAATTGCGAAACTCTACTTTACTTGAACTGCTTGTGGTCCTTGTTAAACTTGCACAAGAAACAAGGGTTTTCGTGAGTTTCGCAATTACCTAAATCAAAAATAGTATTGACAAAACTGTTATTATACTGTATATATAGACATATACAGTATAATAACAGTTTTTTCCTTGGAGGATTGTATGGAAGCGAGTATAAGAGTTGAACGCCTATACAAAAAAATAAATGATTTTAGCTTAGAGGATATCAGCTTTCAGTTAGAGCCGGGATATGTGCTTGGTCTTATTGGCAGAAACGGCGCAGGCAAAACCACTCTAATCAACACGATATTGGGGCTTTGGACACCTGAGCAGGGAAGTATTCACATAGCGGGACTTGATAGGGTGATGGATGAAATCAGAGCAAAGAATGAGATTGCATTCGTAACTGATGAGTGTCTTTTCCCCTTGGAAATGACTCCATATTCAATAGGTAGGATATTTGGGAAGGTATATAAGGCCTTTGATTATACACATTATATGAAGCTTTGTAAAAGGTTTCGTCTGCCCATGCACAAGAGGCTTCAAAAGATGTCCAAAGGAATGGTTATTAAGCTTCAGCTGGCTTTTGCATTTAGCCGTGATGCCAAGCTTTATATATTTGATGAGCCCTCTGCTGGACTAGATCCTGTGTTTCGTAAAGAGCTGGTGGATTTGGTTTTTGATTTGACCTATGACGGCAAAAAGTCTGTTATATTTTCCACCCATCTGACAGACGAGCTGGATCGAATTGCAGACTATATATTATTTCTAGAGGATGGTAAGCAAAAGCTTTATGAGCAAAAGGAGGAGCTGGTCAGTCGCTATAAGCTAATTCGTGGTAATGAAGAGCAGATTGAAGCCTTTGCTGAAAGGATAATTGGCAAGAGAATTACTCCAAACTCCTGCGAGGCTCTGATAGAGATTGAAGAAGATAATAAGATGTCATATCTAAGCGAGAATAAGAATGATATTACTAATACAAGGGTCGATTCTAGGGAACGGCCGCTGATAACCACAGCGACGATTGAGGACATAATGTATTATTTTATTAAGGGGAGTGTGAGTAATTAATGTTGGCATTTACACTGAGAATGATTATTACAGATATTCAAAGATCCTTTCGTGG
>CAZODB010000186.1:0-4354 GCA_964578425.1 uncultured Herbinix sp. | reverse complement strand
GTTTTTATGCAGCTTCTTCGATTTTGAGTTTTATGCAAAGCTTTATTATGGCTACTGTCACACAGAAAATCTCAAAGGACCTGCGAACCGGAATCTCACAGAAAATCAACAAACTACCCTTTAAATATTTTGATAAAGTCAGCTATGGTGATGTGCTAAGCCGGGTAACCAACGATGTTGATACCATCGGCCAGACATTGAATCAGAGCATCGGGTCGCTTGTGGCGGCGGTAACGCTACTGATCGGTTCAGTCTTTATGATGTTTTACACCAGCTGGGTATTAGCATTAACCGCCATTGGCGCGACAATCATCGGGTTTGGACTGATGATAGTCATCATGTCAAAATCTCAAAGCCACTTTATTGCACAGCAGCGTGAGCTGGGAAATATTAATGGACATATTGAGGAGATTTATTCTAATCATAATGTTGTCAAGGTTTATAATGGCAGCAATAGTGCTAAAAAAGCTTTCGAAGGCATCAATGAAAAACTGTATTCTAGCGCATGGAAATCTCAGTTTTTGTCTGGGCTTATGATGCCACTGATGGGTTTTATCGGTAACTTTGGCTATGTGGCAGTTTGTGTTGTTGGCGCGGCGCTTGCCTTGAAAGGTACAATCTCCTTCGGTGTTATTGTTGCCTTTACCATATATGTCCGGCTCTTTACACAGCCGCTCAATCAAATTGCTCAGGCTGCGAACAATTTACAACGTACAGGTGCGGCAAGCGAACGGGTCTTTGAATTCTTAGAGGAAGAAGAGCTTGCCGATGAGAGTCAAAAAACAAAAACACTAACTTCCATAAAAGGTGATGTGGAATTTAAGCACGTTAAATTTGGATATAATAAAGATAAAATGATTATTAATGATTTTAGTGCAAAAGTCAAAGCAGGTCAAAAGATTGCGATTGTTGGCCCAACTGGAGCAGGAAAAACTACAATGGTGAATTTGCTAATGCGTTTTTACGAGATAGAAGGTGGTGAAATCCTACTGGACAATATCCCCATCAGTCAGGTTACAAGGGAAAACCTGCATGACCAGTTTTCCATGGTGTTGCAGGATACCTGGCTATTTGAAGGAACTGTCAAAGAAAACATTGTTTTCAGCAAGCCAGGTGTGACGGATGAACAGATCGTTGCTGCTTGCAAAGCTGTGGGATTACATCATTTCATCCGGACCTTGCCGGACGGTTATAACACGGTACTGAATGATAAAGCAAGTCTCTCGACAGGACAAAAGCAGCTTTTGACCATTGCCCGTGCCATGATTCAAGATGCACCATTACTCATTTTAGATGAAGCCACAAGCTCGGTAGATACCCGTACAGAGCTTATTATTCAGGAGGCCATGGATCGCCTGATGGTTGGACGTACATCGTTTGTTATTGCCCATAGGCTTTCTACCATCAAAAACGCAGATCTGATTTTGGTTATGAAAGACGGCGATATACTGGAAAGTGGCAACCACGATGAACTACTTGCCAGAGGTGGTTTCTATGCGGACCTTTACAACAGCCAGTTTGAACAATCAGTGAATACATTTGAGGGTAATACTGCCATATAATAAAGATCAACATAGCCTCACTCAACTCGAATTTAACCAAAAGTATCAAACCGTATAGTTGCATATGTGATATAATCACTGAGCTAAAACTGTAGTAACTTATAATAAGCATATAATAGAAATTTAAGGAGAAGCTTATGAGAGAAGTTTGTAAGCAGTATTTTTACAACTAATATATTTTATTAAAATGGAGGTACAATATTATGAGTAAGATAATTGGAATTATTTCAGGTAGTTTAAGAAAGAACTCTTTTTCAGGAAGTATTGCAGACTATGTCAAAAACCATGCGCCGGATGGTTTTGAGTTTAAAATCATCGATATTGGAGGACTTCCTCTTTACAATCAGGATTACGACGACGAAGATCTGAAAGAATATACAGCATTCCGCAATGAGATAAAGGCTTTAGACGGTGTACTATTCATTACTCCGGAGCACAATCGTTCCATTCCGGCGGCATTAAAAAATGCGCTAGATATAGGTTCGCGTCCTTATGGTGCAAATGTTTGGAACGGTAAACCAGGTGCTGTGATTAGCCAGTCTCCAGGAGGGATTGGTGGTTTTGGAGCAAATCATCATTTACGTCAGGTGCTGACTTTTCTCAACGTGATTACACTTGCTCAGCCCGAGGCGTATATTGGCTCTTACCACACATTAATTGATGAAAATGGCACACTAGTCAATGAAGCTAGCAAAGATTATATAAATGGATTTTTAGTAGCTTATGCTGCTTTGGTAAAAAAACTTTCTCAATAAACAATGCTGAGTAACATAATCTATTGACTTGATTTTAGCCCTTGATATGTTTTTATATGAACATGTCAAGGGCGTTTTTATATGATAGGAAAGTGCGTCCTATTACATAAAATAACGCAGTAGTATTGTAATTATAATCAATCTTATATATAATATTGCTTAGTCTCAGGGCATTATATGAATAGGTTTGAGAAAATGACTGAAGATAAGGCTATTTGAGATACAAACTGTAATAAACATTTCAACTACTATAATTTCATACATTACCTGCCTACAGCTTGTAATAATTCAAGCAGCTTTTAGAGGTAGGGAGAAGGAGGATTTTATGGAATATCATGTGTCAATACAGGGAAATGATCAGGCAAAAGGAACGGCTCATCAACCCTTTCGTACAATATCACGAGCTGCGGCTCTTGCGATGGCTGGTGATACAGTTATAGTTCATGCCGGAGTATATAGGGAATGGGTTAATCCCGCCAATGGTGGAACGAAGGAGCATAGAATAATATATCGATCGGCAGGAGACGGTGAAGTAGTTATTACAGGGGCTGAACGAATTACAAACTGGACCCTTGATGGAGAAAATGTTTGGACTACAGAGCTACCAAATTCCATGTTCTCAGTACGTAACCCCTTTGAAGTGGAGTTAAGTGGAGACTGGCTGTTTGACGGGGCATTCACGGTTCATTTAGGCGATGTGTATTTGGATTACAAATCCCTGTATGAATGCGATAGTGTAGAAAAAGTACGAGAGCCCGAGGTATGGCCCGAAGCCAAATATCCCAAGGACTCACTACTAAAATGGTATGCCGAAGTTGGTCCAGCAACAACAAAAATCTGGGCTAATTTTGGTGGAAAAGATCCCTGTGTGGAAAACGTAGAAATAAATGTCCGTCCTTATTGTTTCTGGCCTGAAAAACCAGGACTTAACTATATAACCGTAAGTGGCTTCACACTTCGGCAGGCATCACCGGGGTGGGCACCGCCCACTGACTATCAGGAAGGTTTGATTGGACCTCACTGGAGCAAGGGATGGATTATCGAAAACAATATTATCAGTGAATCCAAATGCGTTGGCATTAGCTTAGGTACAGAGATAGGTACTGGACACACAAAGTATTCCGGTAAACATAAAAAAGGTGGCACTCAACGTGAGCAGGAGGTCATTTTACGAGCCTTACGTTCTGGCTGGCATAAGGATAGAGTAGGCAGTCATATTATTCGAGGTAATGTGATCCATGATTGTGAACAGGCAGGTATTGTGGGACATATGGGTGCAGCCTTCAGCAGTATTTATCAGAATCGTATATTCAACATTCACCACAAGAGGCTAAGACACGGTGCCGAAGTAGCAGGAATTAAGCTGCATGGAGCCCTGGATACACAAATTAGTGAGAATAAAATCTATAGCTGTTATCGTGGGATTTGGTTAGACTGGCAGGCGCAGGGTACCCGCATCAGCCGTAATGTATTATTTGATAATCTTTCTGAGGACCTTTTTATTGAGGTTTGTCATGGTCCATATATGGTAGATCATAATCTGCTTCTTTCTCCCATGAATTTTAGAAATATGGCACAGGGGGGAGCATTTGTCCATAATTTATTTACAGGTAAATTTGTAGTTCGTTCAGAGGTTACCCGTATCACACCCTATCATTTTCCTCACGAGACAGCCATGGCAGGATATTCGAATATCACTGGAGGCGACGACAGGTACTACAACAATATCTTTTTAGGGGACGACAATAATGAGAATAAGGAAGCTGTACCTATAACCTTTTTTGAGCATCTTCCACTGAAACCCAGAGATATAGTTGGAGAAGGCGGAAAGACTGTGATGGATGGTGTTCCCGACGATTCTATCTGCTATCTGCATCCTGTGGGACTAGGGGGCTACAACAAACATCCAAATGCAAAGGATAAGAAATGGTGGGAATATACTAGAGAGGAAATTATCCAGCTAGGAGCTGCCGCAAGGGATTTCTTTATCGGAAATGCAGTTCTTCCGGTGGCTATTGACGGAAACATATACCTTAA
>CAZODB010000185.1:0-4363 GCA_964578425.1 uncultured Herbinix sp. | reverse complement strand
ACAGGAGTGAGTATAAAATGGGATTAATAAAGAAAATATTCGGAACTCATAGTGAAAGAGAAATCAAGCGAGTAATACCTATTGTAGATAAGATAGAAGCTTTGGAGCCTGAGTATGAGAAATTATCTGATGAGGCCCTTAGGGCAAAGACTATTGAGTTCAAAAACAGACTTAAGAATGGTGAGACACTTGATGATATATTAGTAGAGGCTTACGCCACTGTTCGTGAAGCGGCGAAAAGAACAATCAAAGAGAGACATTTTAGAGTTCAGTTAATTGCAGGTGTAATACTTCATCAGGGACGTATTGCGGAGATGAAGACCGGTGAGGGTAAAACACTAATGGCTACATTACCTGCTTATTTAAATGCCCTTGAGGAAAAGGGGGTTCATGTTGTTACCGTAAATGATTACCTGGCTAAGCGTGACTCGGAATGGATGGGGCAGATTCATGAATTTTTAGGCTTAAAGGTAGGAGTAATTCTTAATAGTATTGAAAAGGATGAAAGAAGAGAAGCATATGCTTGTGATATAACCTATGGTACAAATAATGAATTTGGCTTTGATTACCTAAGGGATAACATGGTCATCTATAAGGAACAGCTTGTTCAGAGAGAGCTCTACTATACAATTATCGACGAGGTGGACTCTGTGCTTATTGATGAAGCCAGAACTCCTCTTATTATATCCGGTAGCAGTGGAAAATCTACTGAACTTTATAAAGTGTGTGACATACTGGCAAGACAGCTTGCCAAGGGTAAGGCTAGCGGAGAGCTTACTAAGATGGCTGCAATTATGAAAGAAGAGATAACTGAAGAAGGCGACTTTATCGTTAACGAGAAGGAAAAGAATGTCCACCTGACTGCAGATGGTGTTAAGAGAGTTGAAAGCTTCTTTAATATAGAAAACCTTGCGGATCCGGAGAATCTTGAAATTCAACATAATACCATCCTTGCCCTTAGAGCGCATAATTTAATGCACAGGGATAAGGATTATGTTGTTAAGGATAATGAGGTTTTAATAGTGGACGAGTTCACAGGTCGTATTATGCCCGGCAGACGATACAGTGACGGACTCCACCAGGCAATAGAAGCAAAAGAGCATGTAAAGGTAAATAGAGAAAGCAAGACTCTTGCGACTATTACCTTCCAGAACTTCTTTAATAAATATAATAAGAAGTGTGGTATGACAGGTACTGCGCTGACTGAAGAACAGGAATTCAGAGAAATCTATGGTATGGATGTAATTGAGGTTCCTACAAATGTGCCTGTGATTCGTATTGATAGGCAGGATGCAGTTTATAAGACAGAAAAGGAAAAACTTAATGCGATAATAAATGAAATAGTGGAATCTCATAAAAAAGGTCAGCCTGTACTTGTAGGAACTATTACAATAGAAGCATCTGAGGAAATCAGTCTTCTATTAAAGAAAAGAAATGTTCCCCATAGTGTACTTAATGCAAAATTCCATGAGATGGAGGCGGAGATAATCGCTGAATCCGGTAAGTTTGGAGCCGTTACTATAGCTACGAATATGGCAGGTCGTGGTACGGATATTAAGCTTGGTGAAGGAGTAGCGGAGGTAGGCGGCTTAAAGATTATCGGTACCGAAAGACATGAGTCAAGACGTATTGATAATCAGCTTCGTGGACGTGCAGGAAGACAGGGTAGTCCTGGTGAATCGCGTTTTTATATATCATTAGAGGATGACCTTTTGCGCCTCTTTGGTTCGGACCGTCTTATGGGAATCTTCAATTCCCTAGGTATACCTGATGGTGAGCAGATTGAGCATAATATGCTTTCAAATGCCATAGAGAAAGCCCAAAAGAGAATCGAGAGTAACAACTTTGGTATTAGAAAGAATCTTCTGGAATATGACCAGGTTAATAATGAACAAAGAGAGGTTATATATACAGAAAGAAAGAGAGTCCTGGATGGGGAAAGCATGCGGGATACCATATACAAGATGATAACCGATACCATAGAGGGATGTGTTAACACCTTTATTAGCGAGGATCAGCCTGCTAGTGAATGGAATCTTGATGAGCTATACAGCCTCCTGCTTTCTATAATACCCATGGATCCCGTGGTTATTTCACCTGATCAGATGAAGAGTATTAAGAAAAATGATTTGATACAACAATTAAAGGAGATAGCTGTTAAGCTGTATGAGGAAAAAGAAGCCCAGTTTCCTGAAAGTGAGCATTTGAGAGAATTAGAGCGAGTAATTATTCTAAAGTCTATCGATCGAAAGTGGATGGATCATATCGACGATATGGATCAGCTGCGGCAGGGAATCGGCCTTCAGGCATATGGTAACCGTCAACCAATAGTGGAATACAAGTTTCAAGGATTTGAAATGTTTGAAGCCATGACTGACTCGATTCAAGAGGAAACGGTAAAGGCTCTAATGCATGTTAGAATAGAGCAGAAGGTTGAAAGAGAACAGGTAGCAAAGGTTACAGGTACAAATAGAGATGACACCCTAGCAAATGCTCCTATAAAAAGATCGGGAAAGAAGATACAGCCGAATGATCCTTGCCCTTGCGGAAGTGGAAGAAAACATAAGCATTGCTGTGGGCGAAACGCATAATGTGAAAGCCATACTATTAAAGCAAGGTATAAACATTCAAAAGCATTGCAACTATAATAACGACGTGGTATTATTTTAATGTAAAGAGGTGATTTAGTGGTTGAATTAGATCAATACAAGTATACCTTAGAAACACATGAAAAACCGCTGCTTGAAGTGGGGGATTCACTTTGACTTGGCAGAAAAGGAATCGCGTATATTAGACATAAATAAAGTTATGGCTGAGCCTGATTTTTGGGATGATACAGATAAAGCCCAAAGAATCATGAAGGAGCTAACAAAGCTTAAAGGCACTGTGGAGGAATATAATAGGCTTAAATCGGAATATGATGACGTTGCCACCTTAATCCAGATGGGATATGAGGAAAATGATGAGTCCTTATTACCAGAGATTGAAGAGGCCTTAAATCTATTTACCCAGGACTTAGAGGAATTGAAGCTTAAGACGATGCTGTCGGAGCCCTATGATAGCTATAATGCAATCCTTACCCTACATGCAGGTGCTGGCGGAACGGAAAGCTGCGACTGGGCTAATATGTTGCTTAGAATGTTCCAAAAATGGGCTGATAGAAGAGGTTTTTCCACAGAAATTCTTGACTTTTTAGATGGGGATGAGGCAGGGCTGAAATCTGTTACCTTACAGGTTAATGGTGAGAATGCTTATGGTTATTTGAAGTCTGAACGAGGTGTCCATCGTCTGGTAAGAATATCACCATTTAATGCAGTAGGGAAGAGACAAACCTCCTTTGTATCCTGCGATATAATGCCGGACATAGAGGATGATACAGGTATAGAGATTGATGATAAGGAGTTAAGAATTGACACCTACCGTTCTAGTGGAGCTGGAGGCCAGCATGTGAACAAAACATCATCGGCTATTCGAATTACTCACCTTCCCACTAATATCGTGGTACAATGCCAGAACGAACGGTCCCAGCTACAGAATAAGGATAAGGCTATGAAGATGCTTAAGGCTAAACTTTATCTTATTAAACAGCAGGAGGCTCAAGAGAAGATATCTGGAATCCGTGGAGAAGTAAAAGAAATAGGATGGGGCAGTCAGATTCGCTCTTATGTTCTACAGCCTTATACCATGGTGAAAGACCACAGAACGAATGAAGAGGTTGGTAATGCCGCCGGTGTACTTGACGGGAATCTAGATCCATTTATAAATGCATATTTGATTTGGAATGCACAAAACAAACTTTGATTATAGGTGTAAGTGTAATGAAGTACTCAAGATAAAATGCAATTCAAGAATAAGGTTAAGATAAGGTTGGTGTAGTATGCTGTTGAAGCGGCAAGGGAGGTAGTATATGAGCACAAAGCAGGCTGTTTTTCAGTTAAATGGAGATGAATACGGGCTCGATATAAGAGACGTACATACAATCGAAAAAGATATTACCATAACAAAGAGGGCTAATTCACCAAATAATATTAAGGGCAAGATCAATTTGCGTGGTGATGATATTCCTGTCTATAGCCTTCGAAGTAAATTTGGATTTGAGGAAACTAAGCAGGATGAGAAAACCAGATATATAGTAATTACTGTAAAGGGAATGGATATTGCCTTTGAGGTGGATCATGTGAAGGGTATTATTGATCTTGAAGCTTCCAATATGCTTGAAGTTCCCCCAGTCATAAGAAGCAAAGACACCTCTTATATAAAGTCGATCGCAGATGTAGACGATGGGCTGCTTCTTCTTTTGGATAGTAATTTTCTTCTTAATGACGAAGAGATAAGCTCTTTACAGCAAAAAGAAAAAAATAAA
>CAZODB010000184.1:1573-4367 GCA_964578425.1 uncultured Herbinix sp. | reverse complement strand
GATGTTCTTTTTTGTTGTCTATTTATTGTTATTTTTCTATTAGACTTAAGTTATAGGAAGAGAGGTGAAGTAATATTGAAGACAATTATTAATATGGAGCTAAAAAGATATTTTCGGAATCCAATTCTTTATATTGGAGCAATCCTAGTGGCACTAGGCGTATACAGTAGCGTATCTCCGTATCTTAATATACATTATTTTGTCTCTGAAAGTGAGATACATACATTGGAGGAATGGTCTGAGCTTTCTGATGCTGATATCATGGATGGCTATATACCTACTACAGAAGAAGAGCAATATAAAATGGGAATCGAAAAAATAGGTCAGGTAATGTTAGATGAATTTGGATTTAATCAAGAAGAGAAAGAAGAGCTTGTAAAGCAGTTGGTTAAGAGTAAGATGTCTTATCCGGAATTGGCGGATTACATGAAAACTAATTATTCTTTTATGAGTGTAAATGTATATTTTTTTGAAGCCCAGATGAAGCAAGCTAGTGTGGAAGAAGCAAATCATTATATAGACTTGTCCCTAAATAAACAGAAGTATAGTAAATATTTCTCTAGAAAATATGCGGACTACTTAGGTGTCTATATCATTTTTTATGCAATTCTTATGTTTGCGTTTTTATTTATCAGGGATTCGAAGAAGGATATATATGAATTGTTACATACAAAGCCTTTGAAGGCCAGGGAATATATCATTGGAAAAATCATCGGTGGCATGTCTGCTTTAACTATAGTAGTGGTTATTATAACAATGATTTTTGATGTTCTTCTTATGTTATATGGAAAGTCACAGGGTTTTCCCGTATCCTTTTGGGATTTGTGGATTGCTGTAGCTTTATTGATTATCCCAAATCTACTAATGGTTATAAGTGTATACACATTGATAGCGGTACTTTTTAAAAGTCCATTACCAGCAGTACCAGCATTAATCCTATATATGATTTACTCTAATATGGGGACTAGGTTGGAGGATGGGAACTTCGGATATAAGATTCGTAAACTAGCTATTTTAGTTCGTTTTCCGGGTGTATTCTTTGAAACATATACGCCTCCTCAGGCAGTATTTAATCAGATTTTTCTAATAGTCGGTTCAATATCAATTATTATTATAAGCATACTAATATGGAAAAGGAGAAGAGTATATTGAAGTATAATATAAAGATAGCCCTAACTAGAATGAAAGTATGTTACTCGGTTTCCTTTATGATTATATTGGCATTGATTAGGGGAGTATCACATCCAGAAGAAATAGGGATAGCAATGGATACAAACGTTGCTTTATTGGCCATCATATTCTGCTCAGATGTATATTACCAGGAAATATACGAAAATAGATGGGAAAACATAAACCTTCTACCTAAGAAAAACAGATTTTCTACAATATTCCAAAGATTACTGATTCAGTTCATTTATCTTATTAGCTTATGTGCTATAAATTATTGGGTCTTCTATATACGCTTTATATCATACAGGGGAGAAGTGAACTTAATACATATATATATCACCGCTATTTTTGCTTGTTCTGCCAGTATTTTATTTTTTGGAGTATTATCGTTCACTTTTGTAAACCTATTAAGAAATTTATGGGCAGGCATAGGAGCAACTTTTCTGGTTTGGATTACGCTTAACTCTACATTTGGAAAAAGAATACCCAGTTTTATTAATGTATTTGCATATGGCATTAATCACAGTTTTGAAATACAAACAGATTGGATTATTGGTAAGCTAACTGCCATTATTGCTTCAATACTATTAATTTATATTAATAAAGAATTACTTGTCTGGAATAGAAAGGGTTAAGGTGAAAACATGTCAATTGAAATAAAGGATTTATCAGTTCGATTTAGAAATGGTACAAGAGCGATTAATAATATCAGTATGAAAATTGATAAAGGAATATATGGGTTGCTGGGTGAAAATGGAGCGGGGAAAACCACTCTTATGCGTGTGCTAACTACTATACTAAGGCCAACAAGCGGTCAGGCTAAATTATGTGGATATAACTTGGATATAGAGAACTACGAAAAGATTCAAAAACTGATAGGCTATTTACCACAGGAACTAGGACTATATCCTAATCTATCTGTTAGGGAGAACCTTGAGTATATGGGGGGATTAGCAGGAGTATCTAAGGAAGAATGCAAGAAAAGAATAGACTATTATTTGGAGAAGACAAGTCTGACTGAGCATCAGAGGAAGAAGAACAGACAGTTGTCTGGCGGCATGAAACGACGGGTAGGCTTGGTTCAGGCAATGCTGCATAATCCAGAAATTCTAGTAGTAGATGAACCAACTACTGGACTTGATCCTGAGGAAAGGGTTCGAATAAGAAATTTGCTGGTGGATTTCTCGAAGGATAGAATTGTATTATTTTCAACCCATGTAATAGAGGATTTGGCAGCCACATGTAATGTGCTGGGAATACTTAAGAAAGGTAAGCTAATATATAATGGGAAAAAAGACACACTACTTAATCAAGCAAAAGATAGTGTATGGATATGTAAGCTTAAAAATGAAGAAGAATATAGTTTGTGCCAAAGTAAATATATAATATCTTCTAAATACTATATGGAGGATGGGATAGAAGCGAGAATCATTACGGACAAAAAGTCGGACGCCTTAGGAGTCAAAGCTAATGTAACCTTAGAAGATGCATATATTTATGTTATGAATAGCAATGAGTTGTAGATATTAATGAAAAGTGTCGCCCACTGGTCTCCCAATATGGCTACTATATGATTCTTATTACTGTGTATAGGCGCCTTTTGGACGCCTTAGGGACATTGGGG
>CAZODB010000184.1:0-1473 GCA_964578425.1 uncultured Herbinix sp. | reverse complement strand
ATCTTTTTCTAAGCTAATGACATAGATGTGTCTTACCAATGAATTCCACTGGTTACCGTCGATGTATTTATAATGGATGGCATCATAATCGCCAATCTTAACATTTTCCTTTGGGGCATTGTTAGATAAAACTTTATTTGTAGTTTTATCTAACACTTGTAAATTACCTGTAAATTCTCTTTTGTCATCAGTATATTCAGCTTTATAAATATTGAAAAATACATAGGGATAAATCTCGGGATTTATGTTTTCTGCCATAAAGGTATCTACTCCATTTTCGCTTGTGACGGGAAAACGATCCACATCATAGTTTATCTGATAACCAGATTCACTATAATATGTACGATAATTAACTTCCTCCTCCATGCCTTCTAACATTATGATACCTTTAAAGGTTTCCTTGCTTTCTTCCGTTTGAGTATCACTTTTAACCGTATCATTGGATGGTACATCACCAGAAGTCTCCTGAGAATTTGACTCCGTTTCTGTTTCTTTATCTTGATTTTCTTGGTTCGTCGGATTAGCTTGCTCAACACCAGATTCGGACTCACCGATACCAGCCTCCGAAGAATCTTCGATTATAATTGGCTCCTTTTCAAGTGCTACTTTGCTACAGCCCAATAGATTCAGGGTAATGAAACAGGACAAACAAACGATTAGTATTTTCTTCATAACATGACCTTCCTTTTCTGTTAATAATACTTCTTAAGAAGTTATCTGTTTTAATACTAATATATAATATTATCAGCATTATCAAGAAGTTGTAACAGACTTGTAAAATATCACTTTAATCGTAGTACCTATGCCCACATCGGATTGTATCAACATTTCTGCATTATGAAGGCGAGCGATACTTTTGCATAAGGATAACCCAAGACCTGCACCGCCAGTTTTTCTTGATCTGGATTTGTCCACCCGGTAGAAGGGCTTAGTAATCTCATTTATCTTATCCTTTGGAATACCATACCCGTTATCAGATACTTCAATCACTGGATTATCATCCAGCACATATGATGTTAAAACGATGGTGCCCCCTTCTGGAAGTACTTGAATACTATTCTTAATCAGGTTACTTAGTAGCATTAGTATCAAGGTGTAATCTATAGTCATCTGATGAATTTTAATCTGCTGTTCTAAGACAATTCGATGTTTTCTCATCTGTAGGATAAAGCGCTCCTCCAGTTCATGGAAAAGCTTAGAGATTAAGACTGAGGATAGCTCTGGTTCTTGAACTCTTGTCAAAGTCAATTGCATTAATTTATTATAAATATCCTTCATCCGTTTAGATTCTATATGTATATTCTCAGCAGCCTTTTGCTTTTGATCAAAGCTTGCGTTTGCATTTATAAGAAACTCGGAATAGCCTTGAATGGAGGTTAAAGGTGTGTTCATCTCATGGGAAAGATTATCAATAAATTCCTGTAGATCATTCGTCTTTTCTTCCAGCTGCGTAGTATGTGTCTCTACAGCTGC
>CAZODB010000183.1:0-4409 GCA_964578425.1 uncultured Herbinix sp. | reverse complement strand
CACATCTGGGACGCCTTGGATGAGAGTCTTCCAGATCAAGAATAGAGCTTTGAATTATAGCTGCTTCCTTTTTAGATTTAGTCTTGGACTGAAGGGCTTTTAAATCCTTTTTAACAGCCTTTTTAGTAGCTCGATTAGCTTTTGGGGAAATGATATATGCCTTTCTCAGTATAGACGAAATAGTGCTGACAGACACCTTGATGTTCTCATTTTCAGCAAGCAGTTCTGAATAATGAGTTAGGTTGCAGTCGTAGTACTTAGTACGATATAAGTCTAGGATCAACTGCTTTGTATCTGTTGGAAGAGTAATGGCTGGTTGCCTACCACGGTTACCATGAACAAAGCAAGCCTTGCCCTTTTCATTGTAACGCTTGATCAAACGGTTGATATGGCGTTCTGAACACCCGATTTTAAGAGCAGCGGTTTTCTTATTGCCATTTGAATCAACTAGTTTCTTAATGATTTCATATTTGTGATTTTCATCCATTGTGAGTATTACCTTTCTAATTATGTTCACCTCATCTCTTAGTCATGAGGTTCTATTATACAACATAGATTCCAAATGGGACATAATCATTTGTGGTACACTAGGACATTATCATAAATGAATCATATCTTTCACATGGTATAAATTTAATTCTTGACAAAACAACAGTAAGCAAATATACTTATGTTGACCGACTCATAGTCGGTACTGTATAAAAGTAGTAAGGTAGGTTGATTTATGCGTGTTGTAAAAGAAGCAGAAGAAAGAAAAAACGAAATATTAGATGCTGCAGAGAATCTGTTTGCTAGTAAGGGATTTGATAATACTAGTATAGATGATATTTTGGATGAAGTAAGAATTGCCAGAGGAACTCTCTATTATCATTATAAATCTAAAGAGGATATTTTAGATGCAGTGATTGAAAGAATCGTTACTATAGCAATATCAAAAGCTACAAAGATCGCAAAAACACAGCAGCTTCCACTCTTAGAGAAATTGACCAAGACTGTTATGGCGTTGAATGTAGAATCGAAAATTGGTGCAGAGGTGATGCATCAGGTTCATAAACCACAGAATGCACTTATGCATCATAAAATGCGAACAAGTCTTTTGTCAGGTATTGTTCCAATTATTACGCGGCTTACTGAGGAGGGGATTTTGCAAGGTATCCTCCATACAGACTTTCCCAAGGAGGCTGTTGAAATGATTATGGTTTATTCTAATATTACATTTGATCAAATGGTAGAACAGACACAGGAAGAACGAGAACAAAGAATATACGGATTTATATATAATGTAGAACGTCTTTTCGGAGCATCGGAGGGAAGCATGAAGGATGCTATCATGGAGATATTTATGGCATGAGCATAATATACATGGTTTTAGGAACTTATTTAAAGAGTTCCTTTTATTACAAGTCTCTACCGACTGACAATCGGTAAACAACAAGGGAGGAATTATGAAAGAAAAAGGAAATTTCAGTAGGTTTTTATTACTTTGGACTGGACAATTGATTTCTGCAATCGGTGGTGGTCTTACTAGCTTTGGCTTGGGCGTATATGTGTTTACACAAACCGGGAGTGCGGCAAGTATGGCTTTAGTTACACTTTTGGCATTTCTACCAACGCTGATTCTAAGTGTTCCCGCGGGAATTTTAGCAGACCGATATGATAGACGGCATCTTATGATGCTTGGTGACGGACTGTCTGCCCTTGGAATCATTTATATATTTATTTGCATTATGATGGGGGATGCTAAATTGTATCAGATATGCATAGGTGTATTTATTAGTTCTGTATTCTCATCTCTGCTTGAGCCATCATACAGGGCATCAGTAACAGATTTGCTATCAGAAAAAGAATATTCCAAGGCAAGTGGCTTAGTTAGCATCGCAGGAAGTGCAAGGTATCTGATTTCTCCAGTGATTGCTGGTTTGTTATTAATAGTTAGCGATATTAGTTTGCTTTTATTAATCGATATATGTACCTTTTTTATTACTGTGATAACAACAGGTGTTGTAAAAAAAGGACTTCAATCAAAGGTTTTAGAAAGGAAAGAATCGTTTATACAAAGCTTCAAAGGTGGCTGGACTGCAATTACAGAGAAAAAAGGAATAATCATATTGATTACAGTGTCTTCAGTTATGACATGCTTTATAGGTGCATTGCAGATATTGTCGCAACCTCTGATACTAGATTTTACAAATAGTACGGTTCTTGGAATTACGGAAACTATCTGCGCCTGTGGAATGTTGATTTCCAGCGTAATCCTTAGTATAAGGGGAATAAAAAAAGGATTTGTTAGGGTATTAAGTCTCTCTCTTGCCTTTGCTGGTGTTTCAATGATTTTTTTTGGATTGAATAATAATATATATTTAATCGCTTTCGCGGGATTTATCTTTTTTGCTACCTTACCTTTTGCAAATAACTGTTTAGATTATTTGGTACGAACGAATATAGCTTCTGATAAACAGGGAAGAGCATGGGGATTGATTGGATTACTGTCTCAAATCGGGTATGTGGTGGCCTATGCAGTAGCTGGACTATTTGCAGATGGTATTGCAAATAAGTTAAATGTAGGAGTTGGACGCGGTGCCGGAATAGTCATTTGTATATCAGGCGTGATGTTGGCAGTTGTAGCATTAGTTGTATTCTATATCAGAGATATTAGGGAGCTGGAATATCATGAGCAAGCAAAGCCCCCTCGAGCATAATAAAAACCCTTCTCCTTCATCTTCACTCTTCCAAAACCTTGCCTTGTCAACGATTGCTATTGCTCAAATTCATGGCTAAATATTACTTCATTAAAAGCTTCTTTAAAAGAGATTCTTTGTACATGCAGCACTAGATCTACTCCTGTACAATCAAATTCTAGAGTTCTTGTATAATAGGCTTTATCTTCGTTTTCTAACTTTTCCTTTTTCATATCAATAGATGTTGTACTAATAAGCTTTTGCTCTTCTCCGTCTACAATTAAGCTTACTTTTGGAATAGTAGTATATTCATCTGATGTTATTGTTACAAATGTCTTTTCATTTTCTTCATATATATCTTCAACTACTATTACTTGTTCCATTATTTCTAAAGTCTGTTCTTCTCCCTTTTCCAATGTGATTAGCTCATCTAATTCATAAGCATTTACAATAGAGCTTAGCTTTAATTCTAATGTGTTTACCTTTTGAGGCAGTCTGTCAAACCTTATTTCAAAATTCTGACCCTTCAAATTCGTTGACAAACTACTACCTAACTTAGGGATTTCCATTCCGTCCGCATATATAGCCATTTCAATATCCGATATTCTAAACTCTTCACCAACCATTTTATCCAGTCCCAATTGTAAAATTTTCTGTATTTGACCTTTAATAACCGTAGCAGTAGGCGATGCCACCATAGACTCTACATTAATACTATTATTACCTTTTAACTTCACTTCACTATTGATAGGGATAGTTATGCTTTTACCGACAGCAGTGCTTCTATCAAGTTTAAATTTAATTTCTCCATGTTCAATATCATTATCTTTAGATAAATATGAAATGTCTAAGGTTATTGTTCGGTCAAAGAATTTTGGAGCCCTATTGGTTGTAACTACCCACTTTTCATGAACACCTTCGCTATCTCTTTCACCAGCACCTCCATATCCCATTGGTTTATCTAAAAACCCTAATACCTCCATGCGCATCCTTGAACTTACATCTTGAACATCCTCATTGGGACTCTTTATCATATAAAATAATACTAAGCAGTTCGCGTCTAACATTACACCATCTAGTGTAACTGATACTCCATCATTAAACGAATGAGTTTTATTAATAAATTGACCTCTGCCAGAATTATTTAATTCCTGTAATCCTTCGCTCATAACATTATCATATCCGACAAATTTTTTTGCATAAAAGGCCAAAGTATCCATATTATAACTTAGTAAGAATATCATAACTACAACTGCTGCAGTTATTAAGTATGGTCTTCTTTTTCTATTACTTGATCTATCATCTAATGCCATCCCAAGCTTTTCCTCAATGTTGTCTGGTACCTGTATATTATCTAATCTTTCTTTTTCCTCATATAACAATTGTTCTAATCTAACCATAAAATTCACCTCCAATAGCTTCTTTTAATTTGTTAATACCGGCATTTAACCTTGACTTTACTGTTCCAAGTGGAATTTTAAGAATCTGACTAATACTTTCATAATCGTAATCCAAATAATATCTAAGCTTTATAACCTCTTGATGCTTAATACTTAGCCTTGAAATAAACATCTCGAAAACCATCTTGTCTTCCGGATTATTATTAGTCTCAAGAGCTATATCTTCTTTTATTTCCTCTAATGATATTAATCTTTTACTTTTCTTTAGCTTCGTTTTGCATATATTTACTAAAATGGTTTTGCTCCAAGAATAAAAAGCTTCATCCTTTTT
>CAZODB010000182.1:0-4450 GCA_964578425.1 uncultured Herbinix sp. | reverse complement strand
GTAAACTCCACATAGGTCTCGTCAACCATTACAAAGATGCCCTTTTTCTTACATATATCAAGTATTTTTCTCATATCGTTTCTAGTGATTGCAGAGGATGTAGGATTATTAGGGTTACAGATAATAAGCAGTTCCACATCGCTATCTAGTTCCTTATCCAGGGACTTAATGTCTATTAGGAAGTCATTTTCCTCCTCAAGCCTGTAATAGAGTGTGCATCCACCTCCTAGGGTAACCTCTCGTTCATACTCGGAATAGGTAGGTCCCACAATCAGGGCCTTTTTAGGATGCTTGATTTGTATAAAGAGTGAGATAAGCTCTGTGGAGCCATTTCCTACGATTATATCCTCAGTATCCGCATTTACATAGGCAGCTATTTTTCTGCGAAGAGAGGTATACTCTCTGTCTGGATAGCTCATAATGGAGTCAATGCGCTCTGATAGTGTCTCTCTAAGTTTTGGTGAAATTCCTAATGGGTTGACATTTGCAGCAAAGCTGACTATATTCTCCTTTTTAATTTCGTAGATGCTTTCTATTGTTTCTAAGTCACTTCCATGAAAGTGATCGCTATGCCTTATCATGATTTCCTCCTTCAGATGATTTATATTAATATAGTACAATATTCCCTATAAGCTGAGGTAGTAGTACTAGATTTTTTTTACATTATGCATTATAATTATTGGTATATGAAACAAAGATAAATCCCTAGGGATTTAATTTTTTAAATGCGTTGTAATTAATTATAGCTTTTTTTTTAAATAAAAGCAATGATTACCATACATGAGGTGATTAAATTGAAGGAAAAGATTGAACAATTTGCTGGTGGTGAATTCGAATATGAGCTTCCTCTCCTTCGCCTTTCTGTAGATTCAATCGATTTTAATGTAGAGGCAGGCAAGCATTTTGAAGGAAGTGTAAGCATCAGTAATAGTGTGAACCGTATTATGAAGGGGATAGTATTTTCATCAGAGCGCTTGCTCACTCTTAGTGTGTCAGAGTTTAGAGATAAAGAATGCATTATCACATACAGATTTGATGCTTCATATCTAAAGCCTTCTGATAAAGTAAGTGGTAATATTACTATCCTTAGTGATTGTGGTGAAACCATATTGCCATTTTATGTCCATATAAAAGCGCCTGCTATATCCACATCCATAGGTAATATTAAAAATCTCTTCGAGTTCGCTAATCTGGCTAGAATGGATTGGACCGAAGCTAAGAAAGTGTTCCGTTCTGATGAGTTCCAACAGATTATTCTAAAGAAGGAAGTAAAATACCATATCATTTATCGTAATCTGTTAAAGAGCATCTCTACAAGCCAAGCCTTAGAAGAATTCCTAATAACAGTAAATAAAAAATCAAGAATCAATCTTGGTATTGGCAAATTAGAGCTGGAATATGAAGTCAATGATGAGGATTTAATTGATAAACTTACACTTACCAAGAATCATTGGGGGTATGCGGAGATTCGGGTAAGCACCGACGCTCCCTTCGTTTTACTAGAGCAGAAATTTCTATGGGCAGATCGTTTTATAGGCAATAATCATCAGATTTCATTTGTCATAAGTGCTAAGAAATTATCTCCAGGGAATAATTTCGGTAGGATATGGATAAAGACTGTACATCAAACAATAACTGTGAATCTAGTCTGTAGAAAACATAGAGAAATAATACCTGAGGTGGCCACGGTCAGGAAAGGAATAAGACAAGGCTATGATTATACCAAGAGCTATCTGGATTTTCGAATAGGACGTATTAATCTTAACAGGTACATACAGGATACTAGGGCCTTACTTGTAGGCATAAGAAACCCAGAAGATAATGTGCTAGACAAATTAGTAAATACACATCTGGCTGTTCTTTCAGCTAACAATAGGATGGCAGCCAAGCTATTAGATGAACTTTCCAAGGAGGAGACATCACTTCGCAAGCGTTCAATCTTTGAATATTGTGCATATCTATATCTACTGGCCCTTTTTAAGAGAGATGATGAAACAATACAATATGTTACTGACACCATCGGGCGTTATTATTTGAGCAGCAACTATGATTGGAGAATTCTTTGGTTCCTGCTTTTTACAGATAAGCGATATGAAAGAAATCCTAGCTATAAGCTAGCGGATATAAAAGAGCAATTCGATGGGGGGCGCCATTCACCTATACTATACTTTGAGGCTGTGTGCGTATATAATGAGGAGCCCTATCTACTAAGGGATCTGAACAGCTTTGAAATCCATGTAATGAACTATGGTATTAAGAATAGCTGCTTGACTATGGATTTGGTGCTTCAATATACATATGTTGCCAGCAGACTTAAGTATTTTGATGCCATAGTATTTAGGGGACTGACAAGGCTTTATAAGGATTACAAGAAGGATGAAATACTATCTGCTATATGCAGTTTACTTATCAAGGGATATAAAAGGGATAACAAATATTTTTATTGGTATAGCCTGGGGGTAAATGCTCAGCTTAGAATTACGGAATTATATGAATATTATATGTACTGCGTTAGTGAAGATAGGATGGAGCCGCTTCCCCAGCCTTTACTTATATATTTTATATATAACAGTAGGCTCAATGATATTAAGCGAGCATACCTATATGCGAATATTATAAAAAACAAAAAAGATAACGAACATATATATCAGCTTTATTATAAAAGAATCGAGATATTTGTCCAGGCACAGCTGGAGGCTAAGAACGTTAGTCAGAATCTTGTTATTTTATATAAGGAATTTAAAGATATACCCGGACTTGGTAGCAGCTTCTCAGAATATCTGCCTGAGATAATGTTCACACAGGAGTTGATTTGTACTAATCCCAACATAGTCAGTGTGGTTGTCATACATAAGGAGATGGAGGATGAGGAGATTACCTCACTTACAGACGGTAGAGCAAACATACAGGTATATACGCAGGATGCAAATATACTCATGATAGATTCATTTGGTAATCGTTATGCTACTTCTATAGATTATAAATTGAGACCTCTTCTTCTACCCGAGGAGTTTCATGAAATACACATGAATTATGAGAAGCACACAAAGCTTCTTCTCTATCTCTTTAATCATTATCAAAGCAATAGAGTGGTTAGTGAGGATGCGATCCTACTAAGGCAGCATGTTTTACAGATACCAGGCTTAAATGAATTGCATTATATAGACTGTTTATTAACTCTTATTGACTATTACTATGAGAACTATAATGCAGAACTACTGGAGCAATATCTGCTTAAGCTTGATCTATCAAGGGTAAAAGAATCCCATAGAATAAGATATCTGGAGTATATGGTAATATGGGGATATTATGATAAAGCGCTGGAAGCCTTAAGCTGCTTTGGAGCAGAGGGCATATCTATCCACAGGTTGCTTAAGCTGTGCTCGGGATGGATTACTTATTCAGGATTGGATAGGAGGGAGGAGCTTCTAGTATCCCTATGCTACTATATTTACACTCATGGGAAATACGATGATGCAATACTAAGCTATCTAGTAAAATACTATAATGGTCCCACCGTGGAAATGCTTGCTTTATGGCAATCAGCAAGAGAATTTGAAATAGACTCCCGTGAATTAGAGGAAAGGTTATTGGTAGGGGTTTTATTTACAGAAAGTAATCATGAAGATAATTTTGCTGTATTTTTGAATTATTATAGCAATGTAACAAATCATCTTATTGTAAAATCATTTCTTACATATTATGCATACAATTATTTGGTCCATGACCAGGGTATTGATGATAGGCTTTTTCCGATTATACGAAGAGAGCTTAACTATGAGGAGAATGACATATGCTTGCTAGCTTGGTTAAAACATAAGGCAAACACTAAAGATATAACTGAAAATGATTTAAGCTTTATCTCATATAATATAGACAGACTTGATAGATTGGGTATAATTTTACCATTTATAAAAAAGTTTGGGGATCTTGTAAAGCTACCTAAGCGTATAACTGAAAGATGTTATGTGGAATACAAGACAAACCCTAAAAAGCAGGTTTTCCTTCATTATCGACTGCTAAATAATAATTATAGCGAGGAGTATATTACTGAGCGAATGACAAATGTATTTTTGGGAATTCATGTTAAGGAATTCTTACTATTTTATAATGAAGAGCTCCAGTATTATGTGACGGAAGAGATGGAGGATGAGGTTAGTACAACTGAGAGTTATCGAATAAGCAGCGAAATAGATGTCCAGCCTGGCAATTCAAAATATAATCGTATAAATAATATGCTAAAGGCACTTGAAGATCAGGATGATTCGACTCTTCTTGATCTAATGGCAGAATATGTGGAAATGGAATATATAATTAAGGAAAGCTCCTTACCGTTAACATGAATACAATACTAAGTTTGGGGGAAGAGGATGGATAACTCAAGAAAGTTGATTATTGGCTATGATTTGTGTGAGGACTATTCACAGATAAGCTGTTACAGCTATAAGAC
>CAZODB010000181.1:0-4467 GCA_964578425.1 uncultured Herbinix sp. | reverse complement strand
AATGATAAGGCATCCTCTTATGGTTCTGATGATTTACAGTTCAGAGTTAATTACGGGAATGTTCAGTCAGCTGGTAATGGTGATCTTGGCCGATTCTATACTGCAACCAAGACAGGTGAAGGAGAATATATTATTGAAGCAAGAATTGAATTACAGAATCTTGCAGTTAACAATAAGATTTTTGGTATGGAATTACAGGTAAATGATGGAATTGGAACGAGCAGAGCAGGAACAATTACAGTATTTGATACAACAGATAGTGCATGGAATAATCCATCCGTATTTGGCGAAATTGTGCTTACTGGTAAAAAGCCTGGAGATGTTCCTGGAATAAATCCATATAAGTTAATGGCATTAGTTGAAGCTGCTAATAAGGTTGATGATACTGGATTTACAAAGGGAGTTGGAGCCTTCACAGTGAGAATAGAAGCAGCGCAAGCAGCAATTGGTTCTGCAACTAGTCAGGTCCAAATGGATGCAGCATATAAGGCATTAAATGATGTAATGACCTTTATGGGTGTTATTACTAAATATGCTAATATGAACTTAGACTCCATCAATAATGGTGAGGAAATCAAGAAAGCACTAGCAGCTGCAGAAGCCATTCTTGCTAAGGCAGATGCAACACCGGATGAAATGATGCAAGCAATAAGTGCATTAAATACAGCAATCGAAGGTATTGGAAGCTATAGCTTAAAGGATGTATATGCAGATAAATTCTATATGGGCGCAGCTGTTCATTTGAATGGATTAGCTGACGCGAGATATACAGATAATTTATTATCTCAATACAACAGTATAACTGCTGAAAATGATATGAAGCCAGAAGCATTATTAGATCAAGCTGCAACAGTATCTGGAGGTGCGATTAGATGTGACTTTACTAAAATGGATAGGTACTGTGATTATGCTGTAGCTAATGGTTTAAAAATGAGGGGACACACATTTGTATGGCATAGCCAGACTCCATCTTGGTTCTTTAAAGAAGGATTTGATGCTGATGGTGCATATGTAGATAAAGAAACCATGAATGTTCGTCTGGAGCAGTTTATGGAAGAAGTATTTGGACACATTAAAGAAAAATATCCAGGTCTATTCTATGCTTATGACATATGTAACGAGGTTGTTTCTTCTATGAGTATGGGATCAAACAATTGGAAAACCATTTATGGAGATTACTCTTATGTTACAAAGGCATTTGAATATGCAAGAAAAGCATCAGAGGGTACTGGTATTATGTTGTTTTACAATGATTACAACGAGTATGATCCTGGAAAAGCTGAACAGATCCTTGATTTGGTAGCAGATGCAAAGGCGGCAGGTAATATTGATGGTATAGGTATGCAAAGCCATGTAAATATTGAATATCCACCAATGGATCAATACAGAGAAACTATTGAAAAATTTGCTGGAGCAGGCTACATTGTTGAGATTACAGAGCTTGATATTGCAACAAATATCAATGGAAATGGACCGGCACCGGATGCCACTATGTCAGCAAAACAAGCACAGATCTATAAAGAATTGTTCGAGATCTATATTGAATATAAAGATAAAATTTCATCTATAACATTATGGGGCATCAATGATCAGCATTCATGGCGTGGATCACAAGAACCATTGATCTATGATAAAGATTACAATGAAAAAGATTCTTACTGGAATATTATTTCTGTAGGATTACCGAAATAATAAAAAAACCAAGTAACGATACTGATGATCCCCCTAAGGTTATGCAAATATATTGACTCGCATTTTTAGTAAAAAAGCAGTTGGTGCTTGAAAGCCATATAACCGCAAACCACTAGCTTATGATTATAAATTTAACCATTTTAATCAAAATGTAACATAACATTGCAGGAGATACTTCATATTCGGGGTATCTCCTGTTTTTAGTATCGTAATACTAAAGATAGTTGTAAAATAGTGTTGATATTGCATAGCTGAAAAGGATTGAAACAGTAAGGATTGAAACAAAAATATAAATTTGATTATGAAAATGTTGATATATCACAATTAACATGTTATTCTTGTAATAATATGGCGTATAGTCTATAAGGAGGGCTGTGAAATGGATAAATTTTGGGTATGGACTTCTATTAAATAGCGATAGAAGGCATATGAGCAGCCTCCTTCTATTGCTATAACAAGAATAGGAGGCTAAAGTGAATAGAATATCCTACAAATAAATGATAGAGGATATTGTTGGAATTATTAGCTCCCTAAATTATATTGGTTGCTCCAATTTAATTAGGGGGGAAAAATTATGAGCAAAATAATAAACGCAAAGAATATTTACCTTGAATATAATGGTAAAGAAATTTTAAATATAGACGAACTTATTGTATACGAAGGAGAGAGAATTGGCTTAGTAGGTAGCAATGGATCTGGAAAGACATCTTTACTGAATATCTTGTCGGACAAACTAAAGCCTAGTGGATGTCAGATTGTAAATAATGGCAATGTAGTTTTAATACCTCAAGTTCTACCAAAACAGAATTTCGATATTAATAAATTCGACTATTGGACATCTATTTGGCAGATTAATTATAAGAACTATGACCAGATGAGTGGCGGAGAACAAACAAGATATAGGATTTCTCAAGCATTTGCAGAAAATGCAGTATGCATTCTTGCAGATGAACCTACTTCTCATCTAGACAAAAATGGAGTAGAATTGTTAATTCAGCAATTAGAGTATTTTCCAGGAGTATTAATAATAGTAAGCCATGATCGATATTTTTTAGATTCTATGGTTCATAAGATATGGGAGATAAAGAATAACCATATAAAAGAGTATTATGGGAACTATTCTGATTATATTGAGCAGAAAAGAACGGAAAGAGAAAAACAGGAAAAGGAATATCAGATTTATATCGAGGAAAGACAGCGGCTTGAACAATCTGTTAAGTTTAAGAAAAAGCAGGCTAATAATCTTGATTCTAAGCAGATTGGAAAACCACCTAAAGACAAAAGTCAAATGGGTGGACGCCTAAGTATGCAAAAACCAGTTGGCAGTAAAGAAAAAAGCATAAATAAAGTAGCAAAGAGTATTGAAAAGAGACTTGAGAACTTGGAAGAGGTGATTCTGCCATCAAAGGAAACGAAAATAGTTTTTAGACAAAGTAAGGCTATTAAACTATACAACGATTATCCTATTATGGGAGATAACATAAATAAAAAACTAGGGGAATATCATTTGTTTGATGATACATCAATCATTATTCCATTAGCTAAAAAGGTTGCAATAATAGGTGACAATGGTGTAGGGAAAACAACTCTCTTACGGATGATTCTTTCGGATGATAAAGCTTTCACAATTGCACAAAAAGCAAGGATTGGATTCTTTGAGCAACAAAACTATGTTTCAGCTAGTAAAAAAGTATTATTAGAATTTCTACTAGATGATTCAGATTATAAACCAAATGAATTAATAGCAATGTTAGTTCAGATGGGCTTTGAAAAAGATGACGTTAGAAAATCACTATTTCAATTAAGTGGTGGAGAGTTAACGAAGTTAATGTTATTAAAGGTACTATCTGGAGAGTACAATATACTTATTATGGATGAGCCTTCTACTTTTTTAGATACTTATGCTGTAAATGCATTAGAGACAATGATGAAGGAATATAAGGGAACAATCCTATTTGTAACCCATGATAAGACTTTAATTAATAATGTTGCAGATATAATTTATGAAATAAAGGATAGAAAGATAATTAGAATTAAAGGTTAAGAGCAACCCTAAGGTTAGACAAATCTAATCTTAGGGGGATTTTTATGTCTATATATCTAAAATCAAATAGCTACCCGGTGTATTCATAGGGCTTATAGCAAATACCATTTCCCCGAAGCCACGAATAAAACAAAAATGGATACCATCTACCCCAGCCCAACCAATGTGAGTATGCAAATAGCAATGTTTTTGTTTGTGGAAAGTAGGACTTATATTATACTAAGATAGTAACTATGAACTAATAGGAGATACAAAATGGATAATTTGTTTCAAATACTGAATTTAGATAGTATGCAATGGCTTACAGTAATTGCAGTAGCCTTAATAGTAGGCTTTTCAAAAACAGGGATCGGTGGAGTTACGATGTTGGCCATACCTATTCTTGCAACTGTATTTGGTGGTAAAGATTCTACAGGCATTATGTTGCCTATGCTATTAGTAGGTGATTTATTTGCTGTTTGGTATTATCGTAAAAGTGTGGAGTGGAAGAAGGTGTTTCAGCCCTTACCCTGGGCAATCCTCGGCGTAATACTCGGTGTTGTTGTTGGAAATTATATTAGTGATAGCACCTTTCTAACACTGATTGGCATTATCATTCTAATCTGTCTGGGAATTCTGGTTTATACAGAGATGAAAGGAAAGAATATCAAGGTACCGGGAGAAGCCTGGTTTTACATTCTTGTAGGAGTATTAAGTGGCTTTGCTTCAATGATCGGGAATGCTGCAGGCCC
>CAZODB010000180.1:1488-4501 GCA_964578425.1 uncultured Herbinix sp. | reverse complement strand
TATATCGATTAGAGGATGGAGAGCTTGTAGTTGAAGTTCCATTTGAGGATATGCAGTGGAAAAGCATTTATCCTTTGACTAAAGTTAAGCTATTACCGTATTTTGGTGCGGGTGGCATAGAGGATGAAGGATTTGTCTTAATTCCTGATGGTAATGGTGCTATAATAAATTTTAATAACGGTAAAAACAGACAAATCCCCTATTACACTGAGATTTATGGTTGGGATAGTGGTCTAAAGAGAGAATCAGTTATAGATGAAAGCAGAGCGGTCTTCCCAGTATTTGGGATATCCAAAAATGGTAATTCACTATTGTGTATATTAGAGGATAATAAAGCAGTTGCATCCATAGAAGCTGATGTTAGTGGCAGAACTCATAGCTACAATTTCGCATATGCCTCTTATATAACATTACATTCTGCATCAGTTCAGGTTTCAGCAAAAACAGATAAATCCATTATGGTTTATGAAGCGAAAAAACCAGAAGGAGTGTTGAAGCAACGGTATAGATTTTTGGAAGCAGAATCATATTCAGATATGGCAAGCTCATACAGAGATTATCTTATGAAGAATACTGATCTGGCCAAAAATGATGACAAGAGCACACCCATAAACATAACCTTTATAGGTGCAGTAGACCAAGTTAAGCAACGCTTTGGTATGCCTGTATCAGTACCAACTCCACTTACAAGCTATGATGATGCCTATAATATTATTAGTGAATTAAGTGATAAGGGATATGAGAATCTTTCTATAAGATATAGTGGTTGGATGAATAATGGAATTAAGCAGAAGGTTCTAAAAAAGATAAAAACAGTTTCTGAGCTTGGTAGTAAAAAGAAACTTGTTAAATTAATTGATTATAGTAATGAGCTTGGTATTCCTTTATATCTAGATGGTGCCGTCATGCATGCCTATGATAGTAATATATTTGACGGATTTATGACTAATAGAGATAGTGCAAGGTATACCAGTAGAGAAGTCATTAAGCTTTATAGTTTTTCTCCAATATACTTTGGTGTTGAGGATTGGAAGGATCATTTCTATCTTCTAAAGCCACAATTAACTACCCAATACATGCAGAATCTTGTCAACTATGCCAATAAATACTCGGCGAATGGAGTAGCATTTCCTGATATAGGATATCTCTTGGCCGCGGATTATTATCAAAAGAACCTTACGACAAGATCTGAAGTTCTTAAGATGCAGCAGGATAAACTGAACGATATAGTATCTTCAGGGGCAGGCGTGGTTGTAAATCACGGGAATGATTATGTACTCCCTTACGTGGATTTTGTGGTTGGTATGGAACTGAGAGGAAGAGAGTATCATATAATCGATCAGTCAGTACCATTTTATACCATGGCTATACATGGCTTAGTTAATTACTCAGGTAACCCGCTTAATTTATCAGGAGATATTCAAGCTGAGCTACTAAGAAGTGCGGAGAATGGTGCGGGATTATCATTTGTCTTTATGAAAAAGCCGACAAGTTATCTGCAGAATTCTAACTACACATATTATTTTGCTACTAATTATGACCTTTGGAAAGAAGAGGCTTATAATATTTATAGTAGATACGAGAAGGAGTTAGGACATATATTTGATCAATACATGATTAACCATGAGGTTATCAATAAGGGTGTAGTGGTATCTACATATGAAGATGGAACCAAAGTTTACGTAAATTATAATGAGACTGACTTTGTCACTGGCGATATAACTATTCCTGCCAATGATTATTTAGTGGAAAGGAGGTAAAAATGGCTAAAAAAAAGCAGAAGAACCTGCAAAAAAAGAGAGCAATAGCTGGTTACTTGTATATACTTCCTTTTATAATTGGCTTCATCTCATTTATGGCTGTTCCCCTCCTCGAATCATTTCGGATGAGCTTCAGCAATGTAATTATATCGACTGGTAACAAAGGCTTTGTTTTGGAGAATGTAGGCTTAAGAAATTTTATTAGAGCATTTACTGAGGATCCAGACTTTAATAGAATGCTAACAGAAGAAATCTCACGAATGGCAGTCAATGTACCGGCAGTCCTAATTGTTAGTTTTATAATGGCCTTACTCTTGAATCAGAAGTTTAAGGGGAGAGGACTTGTACGAGCTGTATTTTTTCTTCCGGTTATACTCTCATCAGGTGTTCTAGTAGGGCTTGAGTTTAACAATAGTATGTTAGATGGAATGAAGAGCTATATACAAGAGAATTCCAATGTGGTTGATATTACTGCCAATTTGCAAGAGATATTATCGAATAGTGGAATGGGTTCAAGGTTTTTAGAGACTGTGTATGACATTCTAAATTCCGTATATGAAGTGGTGTTATCCTCAGGTATACAGATAATCATATTTTTATCCGGACTTCAGGCTATACCTATAAGCATGTATGAAGCAGCTAAAATAGAAGGCTGTTCAGCCTGGGAAAGTTTCTGGAAGATTACATTACCTATGGTTAGCTCGATTATTCTAGTCAATGTTATTTATACGATTATCGACTTCTTTATGAGAACTGATAGTGAAGTCATGGAAAAGATTCGCACGAGCATGATAAAATTGGACTATGGTTTTAGTTCGGCCATGGCATGGGTTTATTTCCTAGCTGTTATAGTGATTATTGCTGTATTTTCAGCAATTACTTCAAGGTGGGTGTACTATTATGAATAAACGAATACAAGATAAGTGGAGATGGGCTATCTATAGAAACAAGCAATCAGGAGGATATTTACTAAAGAAGACTATAACCAAGAAAATATACACTTTTCTTCGGGCCACACTGCTATTTGGATTGTGCTTTCTTATCATACAACCACTTCTTAATAAGATATCTATGAGTTTTATGTTAGAGAAGGATTTGTATGATCCTACTATAATAGTCGTGCCTAGGAATTTTACTACAAATAACTATAAATTGATCAGTAGTCTGATAGATTATTGGAAATCCTTATCTAATTCATTGATTATTGCATTGATTATAAGTATATTACAGGTTGCATCAGCTACGGTTGTTGG
>CAZODB010000180.1:0-1388 GCA_964578425.1 uncultured Herbinix sp. | reverse complement strand
GCAGCTTATGTAGATGGCTGTGGAAACTTTGCAACATTTATAAAGATTATGTTACCTGATGCCAGGCCTATAATAACATCATGCTTTCTATTTGCTTTTGTATGGCAGTGGACAGATTCGTTTTTTTCAACGATGTTTTTAGGGAATATATCACTTCTGTCTAGAAAGCTAACAGCTATTTTGCAGTTACTAAGTGATTATTTAACAAACATCGGCGACGGCACAAGAGCATCAATTGCTTATGGACAGATGATGATATCAACAGGTATGATTATGGCGATAGTTCCCTTATTATTGATATACATAGTAGCTCAAAGAGCCTTTGTAGAGAGCTTAAGCCAGACAGGTATCAAAATGTAATGATGTATAGAAAGTGTTAACACTTTACTATAAATAATAACAAGAAATAGGAGGAAAAGATATGAAAAGGAAAATTAAAATGTTGCTTATGTTTATTTCCGTATTAACCTTAAGCTTTACTATGCTTGCGGCATGTGGAAAGAAAACAGACGATGAGGGTAAGGGCGACGAAGTAGACAAAAATCCTGTAGTAGACCTTAAAGATGATGATAAGCAGGATGATGCTGATGAGCCCGATGATGTAGAGCCTGTTGATGAAGAGCCAGTAGTGGATCTTGGCGGCATGGAAATCGTCATTGGTGACTGGTGGTCACCACAAGAAACTCCCGAACCTACAAATGCTTTTCAAGAAGCACAGCAGGAATATCGTGACATGATTCAAAAGAAATACAATTTCAAAATGAAGCAGGTAGCTATAACTGACTGGGGTGGCATGGAAGAATTATTTACAACATCAACAGTAGCAGAGGATCCTGCTGCACAGATATTCCTATTAGCTCCAGGCTGGCAAGTAGCTCCTATAGCTAATGGTCTTGTATATGACTTAGCAACTCTTGATAGCTTAGATTTCTCAGAGAGCAAATGGATTAAAAACGTAACAGATGCAACTAAACAAGGTGATGCCATATATGGTATGAACGCTGGAAAACCTGAGCCTAAGCTTGGTGTGTTCTGGAACAAGAGATTATTCCAAGATGCTGGTTTAGATCCTGATCACCTATATAATTTACAGGCAAGTGGTGAATGGACATGGGAAGCATTTGAAGAGGTATGTAACACTTTAACAAGAGATACCGATAACGATGGTATTACAGATCAATATGCTACAGTAAGCTTCTCTGTAGACCTATTTAGAGGTGCTATAGCTTCTAATGATGCAAGATATGTTGGTAAAGACGCTGATGGCAAATTTTATAATGGTATGACTGATCCTAATTTCCTAGAGGCGATTCAGTGGGCTGTAGGCCTAATTGATAAAGGCTATGAGATGCCAGCACCTCCAGATTCTAACTGGGATTGGTTTGGAC